>NZ_RZSR01000172.1:0-8305 GCF_004023265.1 Mesorhizobium sp. M1A.F.Ca.IN.020.06.1.1 | reverse complement strand
GCCTTGGGATAGGCATGCAGTGTCAGCATCGAGACCCCCATCCTGACGATATTCTCGACCCCCTTGGCCACCGTGTTGTCGATGTCGAGCAGCTTCATGTCGAGGAAGACCTTGGTGCCGCCGCTGGCGAGCTCGCGCGCGAAATCGAGCCCGCCGGCGAAGGCGAGCTGATAGCCGATCTTGTAGAAAGAGACGCTGCCTTCGAGCGCGCGCACCGTCTTTTCGGCTTCCTTCAGCGTCGGCACGTCGAGGCCGACGATCAGCCTGTCGCGCATGGTCTCGACCGGATGCATCAGACCTCGATCCTCACGGACAGCATGCGCGAGGTTTCGATCAGTGTACGGCATAGGCGCTCCATCGATTGGTGCAGTCTGGCGTCGCGGAATTGTCCGTCCTCGGCGAAGGCTTCATCGGCGCCGGAAACCGAGCATTCCGGCGTGATCACTTCCATCTGGCAGCGCACCAGCACCGCGCGCAGGTGGTTGATGCAGCGTATGCCGGCAAACTTGCCCTCGGAGGAGGAGCAGAGCGCGACGGGCTTGCCGTAAAGCGGCCTGAACGAGCGGCTGCCGTCGCGCCGGAGCCGGCTCACCCAGTCGATCGAATTCTTCAAGAGCGGCGGGATCGAGCCGTTATATTCAGGCGTCGCGATCAGCAGCCCGTCATGGGCGGAAATCTGATGCCCGAGCTTCACGGCATTCTCGGGAATGCCTTTGTCCTTCTCAAGATCCTCGTCCATGATCGGCAGCGGATAGTCGCCGAGCGAGATGCGGGTCACCTCCGCACCCTGCATGGCGAGTTCCTTTTGCGCCACATCGGCCGTCCGGCCGCTGAAAGCGCCGGTGCGGATCGAGCCTGCAAAGACGAGGATTCTTGCGATTACTGCCATCGGCCACCTGTCGAGAGACGTATAGGTCGAAGAGCGATCAATCCCCAAGCGCTTTCGATGGCCAAGCGCTTTCGGTCAACATGCCTCGCGCCGGTAGATCCACAGCTGCGTCGGCGGAATGTTGCGGATGATGAAATCGAAATGCTTGACCGTGTAGTCGCCGCGGCCGGGCGGAATCGGCGAGAGCGGGCCGTAGGTCAGCTGCACGATCGGCCGGCCGACGGGAATGCGGTCGAGCAGGCTTTCGATGTAGGCGATGCGCTGGGCGACCGGGAAATTGAGCAGCGGCACGCCGGAGACGACCGAATCGAACACCAAGTCGCGCTTGTCGCCGAGTGTTGCGTCGAGGTTGAAGGCGTCGCCCTCGATGACATTGACGCGCGGATAGAGCCGGCGCAGATGGCGCACGAAGTCGGTCGCGTATTCGATCGCGTAGAGGTTCTCCGGCTTCACGCCCTGGGCGAGAATGGCACGCGTGATGACGCCGGTGCCGGGGCCGACCTCCAGCACCGGCAGGCCCGATTTCGGGTTGACGATCGAGGCCATCTTGCGGGCGGTCACGGAACTGGTGGGAACGATCGAGCCGACAGCTTTCGGCTTGTCTATCCAGCCTTTGAAGAACTTCAGCTCGTCGTCGAATTTTTCCGCCAGCGCTTTGCGCAACCCGGGACCACGTGCCATGCGAGCTCTCCTCAACGCTCCCCGACCCGCTACTTAGCAGCTAGGTGGAACAAGGCAAGGCAAGATCTGGCATAAGATGTTGATGACGTTGAGGCAGCGCGTCAACCCCTGCCGCATCCCACTCAGGGTTCGCCGAAGGATTCGAAAAAGTCCTTCATGCGGGCGAAGAAGCCGCTCGACTGGGGCGAATTGTCCTTCGAGGAGAGCTGCTCGAACTCTTCCAGGAGCTCGCGCTGGCGCCGCGACAGGTTCTGCGGCGTCTCGACCGCGGTCTGGATGTAGAGATCGCCGACATTGGGCTGCCGCAGCACCGGCATGCCCTTGCCCTTCAGCCGGAACTGGCGGCCGTTCTGGGTGCCTTCCGGCACTTTCACCTTGGTCTGCGTGCCGTCAAGCGTGGTGACCTCGAACGAGCCGCCGAGGGCGGCGGTCGTCATCGAGATCGGCACCTTGCAGTAGAGGTCGGCGCCGTCGCGCTGGAAGAATTCGTGCGGCTTGACGGCAAGGAAGATGTAGAGGTCGCCCGATGGGCCGCCGCGCAGGCCGGCCTCGCCCTCATTGGCAAGCCGGATGCGAGTTCCGTCCTCGATGCCGGCCGGGATGTTGACCGACAGCGAACGCTCCTCGGTGACGCGGCCCTGGCCGGCGCATTTCGGGCAGGGGTCTTTGATCGTCTGGCCGCGCCCCTGGCATTGCGGGCAGGTGCGCTCGATCGAGAAGAAGCCTTGCGTTGCCCGCACCTTGCCATGGCCGTGGCACATCGCGCAGGTGACCGGCTGCGTGCCGGGCTTGGCGCCGCTGCCGGAGCATTCCGAACAGGAAATCGATGCCGGCACGCGGATCTGCGCCGTCTTGCCCAAAAACGCCTCTTCCAGCGAGATTTCCATGTTGTAGCGCAGGTCGGCCCCGCGCTCGCGGCCGCCCGACGAGCGGCGCTGGCGGCCACCCATCATGTCGCCGAAAATGTCTTCGAAGATGTCGGCGAAGCCGCCGGCGCCGAAGCCGTGCGCTGCGCCGTTCATGCCGCCCTGCTCGAAGGCGGCGTGGCCGAAACGGTCATAGGCCGCGCGCTTCTGCGGGTCCTTCAGCGTCTCGTAGGCTTCGTTGATTTCCTTGAACTTGTGCTCGCAGGCATGGTCGCCGGGGTTGCGGTCGGGATGGAACTGCATGGCGAGTTTGCGGAAAGCGCTCTTCAGCTCCTTGTCGTCGGCGCCTTTTTGCACGCCCAGCGTTTCGTAGAAATCAGCTTTCATTTTTTCCCGCTGTCCGGATGCTCAATGTCTTCAAGCATTGTCGCGTCGTCGCCGGCACGTTGTTCGATTTAGGAGCGATGTTGCCCGGATGCCAGAGCCGAGCCGTGCTCACCGGTGTTTTTCCGTCAATTTTTGGGCCAGGTCCGCACTTTTTCGGTGAAGGTTGCAAAAAAGCCCGGCCTTGCGCCGGGCTTTTCGCATTATGTGGCCGTCAGCCGGCTCAGGCCGACTTCTTCTTGTCGTCGTCTTCGTCGATTTCCTCGAAGTCGGCGTCGACCACGTCCGAATCCTTGGCGGCGTCCGCCTTGGCGTCGGCTTCGGCCGCTTCCTTCTGCGAGGCCTCGTACATGGCCTGGCCAAGCTTCATCGAAGCTTCGGCGAGCGACTGCGACTTGGCCTCGATATCGGCCACGTCATCGCCTTCAGCTGCGGACTTCAGCGCCGCAATCGCGTCGGCGATCGCGGTGCGGTCGGCCTCCGAGACCTTGTCGCCATAGTCCTTCAGCGACTTCTCGGACGAATGCACCAGCGATTCGGCCTGGTTGCGGGCCTCGACGAGGGCGCGGCGCTTCTTGTCGGCCTCGGCATTTGCCTCGGCGTCCTTCACCATCTTCTCGATGTCGGCATCGGACAGACCACCCGAAGCCTGGATGCGGATCTGGTGCTCCTTGCCGGTGCCCTTGTCCTTGGCCGAGACGTTGACGATGCCGTTGGCGTCGATGTCGAAGGTGACCTCGATCTGCGGCACGCCGCGCGGAGCCGGCGGAATGCCGACCAGATCGAACTGGCCGAGCAGCTTGTTGTCGGCCGCCATCTCGCGCTCGCCCTGGAAGACGCGGATGGTCACCGCCGACTGCGAATCCTCGGCCGTCGAGAACACCTGGCTCTTCTTAGTCGGGATCGTGGTGTTGCGTTCGATCAGCCTGGTGAAAACGCCGCCCAGCGTCTCGATGCCGAGCGACAGCGGCGTCACGTCGAGCAACAGCACGTCCTTCACGTCGCCCTGCAGCACGCCGGCCTGGATGGCGGCGCCGAGCGCGACCACCTCATCCGGGTTGACGCCCTTGTGCGGCTCCTTGCCGAAGAACTGCTTCACGATCTCCTGGATCTTGGGCATGCGGGTCATGCCGCCGACCAGCACCACTTCGTCGATCTCGCCCGCCTTCAGGCCGGCATCCTTGAGCGCCGCCTTGCAGGGGTCGATGGTGCGCTGCACGAGGTCCTCGACCAGGCTCTCGAACTTCGCCCGGGTGAGCTTCATCGTCAGGTGCTTCGGCCCGCTGGCGTCGGCAGTGATGAAGGGCAGGTTGATCTCGGTCTGCGTCGTCGACGACAGCTCGATCTTGGCCTTCTCGGCCGCTTCCTTCAGGCGCTGCAGGGCGAGCTTGTCGGCCTTGAGGTCGATGCCTTGCTCCTTCTTGAACTCGGCCGCCAGGTACTCGACCAGGCGCATGTCGAAGTCCTCGCCGCCGAGGAAGGTGTCGCCGTTGGTCGACTTCACCTCGAAGACGCCGTCGCCGATCTCGAGCACCGAAATGTCGAACGTGCCGCCGCCAAGGTCATAGACGGCAATGGTCTTGCCGTCCTTCTTCTCCAGACCATAGGCAAGTGCGGCAGCCGTCGGCTCGTTGATGATGCGCAGCACTTCGAGGCCGGCGATCTTGCCGGCGTCCTTGGTCGCCTGGCGCTGGGCATCGTTGAAATAGGCCGGAACGGTGATGACCGCTTTCTCGACCTTCTCGCCGAGGTAGGCTTCAGCCGTTTCCTTCATCTTCTGCAGGATCATGGCCGAGATCTGGCTGGGCGAAAGCTTCTTGCCGCCGGCCTCGACCCAGGCATCGCCATTGTCGCCCTTGACGATCTTATAGGGGACAAGCTTCTTGTCCTTCTCCGTCACCGGATCGTCATAGCGGCGGCCGATCAGGCGCTTGACCGCGAAGATGGTGTTTTCAGGATTGGTGACCGCCTGGCGCTTGGCCGGCTGGCCGACGAGGCGTTCGCCATCGCTGTTGATGGCGACGATGGAAGGGGTCGTGCGCGCGCCTTCCGCATTCTCGATAACCTTGGGCTCCTTGCCGTCCATGATGGCGATGCAGGAGTTGGTGGTTCCGAGGTCGATACCGATTACTTTTGCCATTGTTCTAGTCTCTCCTCTAAGCAGGCTCTCAGGACCCTGAATAAGGCGTTCCGACGAAAGCCCCTGTTCACAAGAAATTCCGCCACGGTCCCCGGGTTTTCAAGGCCGGGCGGTTGGCGCGTATATAAGAACAGGCGGCACGAGGCGCAAGCATCCTGCGCAACGCATCCACCAAGCCGATCCCCTGCCGGGAACGGTGCTAAATCGCCAATTTTGCGGCCGATTTGCCGCCCGATACGCCCGGACCGAGGTAAATCCGGCGCGGGCAAAAACGTCGCAGTCGCTATGATCCGGGCGTGAATGCCTGCGAACGGAGTTCCGTGGAGCTTCAGAAAGATGTGTTTTCCGCGATCGCTTGCGCCCCCCGGTCGACAGGCGGCCAGCGGTCAGGCGGCTTGCGACATCGATCTGCGCACGTCCGCGAGGATCTCGAAGGAGCGCACCCGCGCGGTGTGGTCGAACCGTCACCATCAATTCGTCGGCGCCGGTGCGGCGCACGAAGGCGTCGATGCCCTGGCGGACCGTCTCCGGCGCGCCGACGACGGCACAGGACAGCGCCTGGGCCAGCATGGATCTGGCGACGGGATCAAGGTCGCGGTCGTAGTTTTCGACCGGCGGCGGCAGCTGGCCGGGCCGGCCGCTGCGCAGGTTGACGAAGGCCTGCTGCAGCGAGGTGAACAAAAGCTTCGCCTCGGCATCGGTGGGTGCCGCAAAGACATTGAGGCCGAGCATCACATAAGGCTTGTCGAGCTGCGCCGACGGCTGGAAGCGAGTGCGATAGACCTCCAGCGCGTGGTCGAGTTCGGCCGGCGCGAAATGCGAGGCGAAAGCATAGGGCAGCCCAAGCAGCGCCGCGAGCTGCGCGCCATAGAGGCTGGAGCCAAGGATCCAGACCGGCACGTCCTGGCCTTCGCCCGGCACCGCGCGGATGCGCTGACCTTCCTCGGCCGGCTGGAAATAGCCCATCAGCTCGACCACGTCCTGGGGGAAGTTGTCGCTGGCCTCCAGGTTGCGGCGAAGCGCCCGCGCCGTCATCATATCGGTGCCTGGCGCGCGACCGAGGCCGAGATCGATGCGGCCGGGGAAAAGTGCTGCCAGCGTGCCGAACTGCTCGGCAATCATCAGCGGCGCATGGTTGGGCAGCATGATGCCGCCGGCGCCGACGCGGATAGTCTTGGTGCCGCCGGCGATATGGGCGATGACAACCGACGTCGCGGCACTGGCAATGCCCGGCATGTTGTGGTGCTCGGCGAGCCAGTAGCGCTTGTAGCCAAGCCGCTCGGCATGGCAGGCAAGGTCGAGCGAATTGGCCAGCGACCGCGAGGCATCGCTGCCTTGCGTGATCGGCGACAGGTCGAGAACCGAAAGGGCCGTCATTGGTCAGGTCTCCACGATTTGCTTCTGCCGCAACCGGGCCTCGAATTCGGCGCGGTCGGGAATGACGATGGCGAACTGGCCTTCCAGCACGTCGGCGAGTTCGGTCGCCGAGGCGATTTCCCGCTGCTCGCTGCGGCCGCCGAGATGGTGGATAGACAGGCGGTTGTTGCGCAGCGCGAGACCGAAGTCATTCATGCAGGCGGGTCCGGTTAGACCGGACCGATATAGGCACTCGCCATGGGCGCCGCAAACAGCCGGCCGGACATGCAGATTGGGCCAGGCCTCACGCGCCGGATTTGTGGTTGTTATCGCCGGCCTCGTCGTCGATCGCCATGGTCTGCTGCGCGGCGAGGAAATTGCCGACATGGCTGAGGCCATCGAAATGGTCGCAGAACACCTTGATGACCACCAGCAGCGGCACCGCCATCAGCGCGCCGACGAAACCCCAGAGCCATGACCAGAAGGCGATGGCGATGAAGATCGCCACCGCGTTTATCTCGAGCCGCCGGCCGACCACCGTCGGGGTCACGAACTGGCCCTCGACGATGTCGCACAACAAAACGAAGGCGGGTGCCAGCAGGGCGTAGGGGATCGTATCGAAGCTGATCAGCGCGATGATCGTGACCAGCAGCAAGGTGATCAGCCCGCCGACATAGGGCAGGAAGTTGAGCAGCGCCGCGGCCGCGCCCCAGACCTGCGGGTTCGGCATCCCAAGTCCCCAAAGGCCAAGTCCGATCACCGTGCCGAGGCCG
Organism: Mesorhizobium sp. M1A.F.Ca.IN.020.06.1.1; assembly: GCF_004023265.1. Taxonomy (NCBI): domain Bacteria; kingdom Pseudomonadati; phylum Pseudomonadota; class Alphaproteobacteria; order Hyphomicrobiales; family Phyllobacteriaceae; genus Mesorhizobium; species Mesorhizobium sp. M1A.F.Ca.IN.020.06.1.1. Next base: position 1,216 of record NZ_RZSR01000172.1, on the reverse strand, counting down.
GCGTTGATGGCCGCCACGGTAAGCAGGTAATGGGAAATCTCGTGCTCGACGTCGTAGACGATGCGCAGCGCGCGCTTCTTGTCGCTGAGGTGGGCGAAGGACTGGACGATCTTCTCGTAGAACAAGGTGCCGGAGGCGAGCAGGAACAGCGACAGCACGAAGACGAGGGTGATGCTCGTGCCGGCTCCCAGAATGTTGCTGGCCGCCGTCGACAGGATGCCGGACGGCGCCAGCGCGACCTTCTGCACACCCGGTTCCTGCGATGTCTCGGTCAGGGCCTGCAGTTGACGCGAGAGATCCATGACCCTCTCGAGCGGACGCTTGAAAGGCGCCAGCCGCTCGGTGAGTTGCTCGCCGATCGAGTAGCTGTTGTTGATGAGGTCGATGACCGGGCCGCTGAGCAGGTAACCGGCGCTGGCGAAGACGAAGAGGGACAGCAACACCAGCAGTGTCGCGGAGGCCACCTCGGGGATGCCGCGCTTGCGCAGGAAGCGCACGATCGGGGTCAGCGTCAGCGCCAGCAGGAAGGCGAGGATCACCGGCATGAAGAAGGCGCGGGCGAAATAAAGCGCGGCGATCGTTATCAGCACGAAGATGCCGATCAGCAGCAATCGAATCAGGCGCAATTCGGCGCGGGCGCTGGCGCGCTCGTCCGGGCTTTCGGCAACGTTCGAACCCGAAGCGCTCGTTTCGACCTTCATCCGTTCCCTCGCGATCGCCGAGGAAAACGTACGCGCCGCCGCCAAGGTTCCTTAGCCGGCGGTGAGGGCGCATCTTGCTGGGCAGGCGTGCTCAGGCGACGGGCGCCGGCGCGGCCTTCACCGTTTCCTTGCGCACGACCGGCGCCACCTTGGTGCCGTAGAGCTCGATCGCCTTCATGACCTTGGCATGCGGCATGGTGCCGATCGCCATCTGCAACAGGAAGCGGTCGTTGCCGAAGATCTTGTGCTGGGCGACGATCTTTTCCGCCACCTGTTCGGGATCGCCGACGAACAGCGCGCCGTTCGGCCCGCGCGCCTGATCGAAATGCGCCCGCGAGGTCGGCCCCCAGCCGCGCTCACGGCCGATGCGGTTCATCACCTCGGCTTGCGGTGCGTAGAAATCGTCGGCCGCCTTCTCGGTCGTCTCGCCGACGAAGCCATGCACGTTCAAGCTGGTCGCGAGCGAGGCGGGATCGTTGCCGGCGCGCCTTGCCGCCTCGCGATAGATCTCGAAC
>NZ_RZSR01001721.1:0-547 GCF_004023265.1 Mesorhizobium sp. M1A.F.Ca.IN.020.06.1.1 | reverse complement strand
GGACTGCGCCGCGCCGTGCGCCGCGCGTCGGCGAAAAGCATCAGCGCCAGGAGCCCGAGCGTTTCCGGCTCATCCGGGATCAGCGACGCGACCAGCCGGCCGAGCCAGATGCCTTCCGTAGCCAGGTTGCGTCGGCGCGTCTCGGTGCCGGCCGGATCCGACCAGCCCTCGGCGAATGTGGCGTAAATCGCTTCCAGCACCGCATCGAGCCGCTCGCCGAGCTCGGCCCGCTCCGGTACCCGGAAGGGGATGGCGGCCTCGCGGATGCGGCTCTTGGCGCGCACCAGGCGCTGGCCCATCGTCGTCGGCGAGACCAGAAAGGCCGAGGCGATGGTTGCGGCGTCGAAGCCAAGCACGGTCTGCAGGATCAGCGGCGCGCGTACGCTGGCCTCGATCGCCGGATGTGCGCAGGCAAACATCAGCCTCAGCCGCTCGTCGGGCAAATCCTCGTGCGTCATGCGCGCCTCCGCCTCTTCGGCAATCAGCTGCAGGTGGCCGCGGGCCGCCTCGCCGGTCAGCCGACGCCGTGCGGCGGCGCGCCACAGCC
>NZ_RZSR01001720.1:0-547 GCF_004023265.1 Mesorhizobium sp. M1A.F.Ca.IN.020.06.1.1 | reverse complement strand
AAACTGAATCGGGCATGCTGACCAAAAAAGGCAAATATGGCCTCAAGGCTCTCGTGCATCTTTCCGGCCTGCCGGCTGGCCAGCTTGCATTCGTCAACGACATAGCGGTCGCAAACAACATCCCGAAGAAGTTCCTGGACGCCATTCTGGGCGAATTGCGCAATGCCGGCTTCGTCCAGAGCCGCAAGGGCAAGGAAGGCGGCTATCGCCTCGCCAGGCCCGCTTCCGAGATCAAGATCGGCCATGTCGTGCGCGTGCTCGACGGGCCGCTGGCGCCGATCCCTTGCGCCAGCCGCACGCAATATCAGCGCTGCGAGGACTGCGACGAGGCGACGTGCCAGGTCCGCCACATGATGCTGGAAGTGCGCCAGGCGATCGCCGAGGTGCTCGACAACCGCAGCCTCGCCGCCATGAGCGACGCCGACAACGACGATTTCCCGGTCGAACTCACGTCGCAGATCTGACCGCTCAGCCGCGCCGTCTCGCCGTTGGTTGTCTGTCCGCGACAGACGCTGTAAATCGTCTGACGGATGGATCAAGGTTTGGG
>NZ_RZSR01001719.1:0-548 GCF_004023265.1 Mesorhizobium sp. M1A.F.Ca.IN.020.06.1.1 | reverse complement strand
CTCAGCGATCGACCTCGACATTGCCGGCCTGCTCGTCTCGGTCGCGCAGCGCGCGCTGCTGGTCCACAGCCACGTCATCGCCGACACGACCGGCCTGCAGGCCGCGCTCGACAGCAAGCAGGACGGCTCGGAAAAGGGCAACGCGAACGGCTATGCCAGCCTCGACGCGACCGGGAAGGTGCCGGCTGCGCAACTACCTTCGACGCTCTTCGGCTCGCTCAATTATCAGGGCGACTGGAACGCCAACACCAACACCCCGACCATCCCGGCGGCCGCAGCCGGGAACAAGGGCTGGTACTACATGGTGTCCGTGGCCGGCGCGACGAGCGTCGGCGGGATCACCGACTGGAAGGTCGGCGATTGGGTCGTCTCGGACGGCACCAAATGGGTGAAAATCGACAACACCGACGCCGTGGCGTCGGTGGCCGGCCTTTCCGGCGCGATCAGCGCTGCCAGCCTGAAAACGGCCTTGGCGATTGCCGTCGCCGACATCACGGACGCCTCGGCGAACGGCCGCTCGCTGATCTCAGCCGCCGACTATGCTGCGA
>NZ_RZSR01001718.1:0-551 GCF_004023265.1 Mesorhizobium sp. M1A.F.Ca.IN.020.06.1.1 | reverse complement strand
CATGTAGATGGTGCTGACAAGCTTGCCGTCATGGTCATAGGCAAGGAACGGGCCGGCAGGCAATGTCGTCGGATCGACGAAAAGTTGGCCCATGCCCGGCAGGAAGTCGGGCAGCTTCACGAGCTTGCTGACCTGTTCGTAAGGAGCCGCTGGTGGGGCTTTGGTGACCTCATCCGCCGCCATGGCGCAAAGCGAACTGCCCGCTGTGAAGGCAACTGCGAGGATGAGTTTTTTCATCACGGTATCTCCTTGTTGAACTAAAAATGCGACCACCGTTGATCTATAGGAAGGTCGACAACTGATATTCATTGGTGAGACGGCCTTATCGCGTCCAACCAGCAAGCAGGAGACTGTTCCGGTCGTCAAACGAAATTAACTGTTGTCTCAGTGCACTATTTTTGCTCGTCAGGTCGCGTACGGTTTGCTTGATTTCGAAAAATCTTTCACTACCTTCAAACTGCTATGCGTATTTTTAACCTCGATTTCCGGCGAATGCCGAAACGCCTCAAAACGGGCCATTAACCCGGACGCGAGAGGGCCCTGGCTTCGCG
>NZ_RZSR01001717.1:0-553 GCF_004023265.1 Mesorhizobium sp. M1A.F.Ca.IN.020.06.1.1 | reverse complement strand
GGCGGAGCAAATCCCTTCGGGTCCCCTGGCCGGCTCAGTATCGTCTCGCGGTCGTCATACGAGATCAAACCTCGTCGGAAGACTACTCCGCACACCTCTTGCCATGGCTTATCCTCGGTGGTCCGAAAGCTCTCCGATCCCAGGATCCACCAATGCACGCTCTCCGCGTTCTCCTCAGCGGCCTTGATTGCCGTCGTCCGATCGAATTTTGGCTCCAAATCCAGGTCCAAATCGTCATAATCGGCCGCCAGATGATGGACCGGCGCCTCCCACAACAAACTGTCGACAGCCAAAGAGAGACAGCCCTCCGGGATGATACCGCGCCGCCGAAACCCTTCTATGATGGCGAGCCGATAATTAAGCACGTCATCGGGCACCAGGTCATAGTCCGCCGTTATGATTGCCCGGAGAAAATCGCCAAAGCGGACGTCTACTGGCGGCAGGTAGTCGAGGGCGCGGATGCACATTCGCATCACGTGTTCCGCCGCCTTGCTCGCCTCCCGGGTTAATCGTTTGACCAGGTCTGGATGGAGGTTCTGGTCGGGACCAATGC
>NZ_RZSR01001716.1:0-553 GCF_004023265.1 Mesorhizobium sp. M1A.F.Ca.IN.020.06.1.1 | reverse complement strand
TGCATCGACCGCATGCTGCTCGTCCACTCGCTCGAACATGTCGAAAATCCGCGTGAGACGCTGAACGAGATCTGGCGCGTGCTGTCGCCGGCGGGCAGGGTCGTCATCGTCGTGCCCAACCGGCGCGGCGTCTGGGCGCGTTTCGAGCACACGCCCTTCGGCAACGGCCGGCCGTTCTCGCGCGGCCAGCTCACCGAATTGCTGCGCGAGGCCAATTTCACGCCGGCCGCATGGTCGGATGCGCTGTTCTTCCCGCCATCGCCGCGGCGCTCCATGATGCAGTTCCACAACGTGCTGGAGCGCGCCGGCCGGCGGCTCTGGCCGATCTTTTCCGGGGTCATCGTCGTCGAGGCACAGAAGCGGCTCTACCAGGGCGTGCCTGTCGCGCAGCGCGCGTCGCGCCGCGTCTTCGTGCCGGTGTTCTCGCCGCAGGGCGCAACGACGCTCGGACGTCGGGCCGACGACCCGGTGCCGCGGGCGGGCGGATGACGCGTTCGTGATCGGGGCCAAGCCTTGCGTCATACGGCAATCGTCACCCTATCTCAGAGGCGGG
>NZ_RZSR01001715.1:0-554 GCF_004023265.1 Mesorhizobium sp. M1A.F.Ca.IN.020.06.1.1 | reverse complement strand
CCTTGCGCTCCACCCTGATCGTCGGCCGCACCAGCCTTGCCGTCGAGAATTGGACGTCGCCCTGCACGGCGGCCATGGCCGAGAGATCGACTTCGACGCGCTCGGCTTCGATCACCGGCGGCGCGTCGGTTTCCGTCCATTGCGACAGCGTCACATCGCTGAGGATGGCCCGGAACTTAGGCCACACCTCGATGCGCGGCGAACCGTCGATCGACACGCGAAAGCCGCTCCAGGCGCTCAATTCCCAAGCGATGCGGTCGCGTACGATGCGCGTCGAGGCAATCAGCGGCAAGGCGGCGACGGCGAGCGCGATGACCAGCACCGCAACGCCGATTACCCATACCCCGCGCCGGATCAAAGATGATCTCATCTCGCCCCGTGAGTTTCCATTGCCGACAAATCGCCCGACGGGTGTAGCCGAGCGCCGACGCTTTTCAAGTCTTTATGGCCCTCCGATGGCGTTTGCGCCGTGTCCTTGCCGGCCATTTCAACAAAATCTTGCTCTGCTGCGCTGCGGTATGCATAAGCGATAAACCCGTCCGGTCCGCCAACGC
>NZ_RZSR01001714.1:0-555 GCF_004023265.1 Mesorhizobium sp. M1A.F.Ca.IN.020.06.1.1 | reverse complement strand
GGTAAGGGGGCTCGCGAAGGTTCGGCGAAAATAGCGGTTTTGGGCTGCCGCACAACCAACTTTTCCAAAATCCAGGCCGCCTTCAGGATTTTCCGAGCAGCGAACGCAGCTTTTTCTGGAATTCGCTTTCCTCGGGCTGATCGTCACCCGCGCCCTCGAGCGAGGCGCCGGGCTTGCGCGGATAAGGGTCGATCGCCAGGCCGAAAAACTGCTCGGCGAGCGCCCCGACATCGATGGTGTCGCCGGAAAAAGTTTCCGGGCTGTCGGGCCCGTCGGCGTCGAGGACGATCTCGCCGCCGGCGTCGAAGCCTTCGCGTCCGAGTTTCGACTGCTCCGGCAAGAACAGCGCCTCGACGGGCTCGTCGATGTGAGCCGCGACCGGATCGAGTGTGACGATGCAGGCCTGGGTGATGTCGGCCTCGACGCGGCCGCTGACCTTGACGCCGTTGCGTTTCCAGGACGCCACCAAGAGCTCGGCGCGATAGCTCTCGACGGAAAGCAGGTCATGTTCGGCGGCAAGCGCAGTGCGCTGCCTTTCGTCGGCCTCGATTGCAA
>NZ_RZSR01001713.1:0-557 GCF_004023265.1 Mesorhizobium sp. M1A.F.Ca.IN.020.06.1.1 | reverse complement strand
GCCGAGCGTCTCTTTCACCCAATCGGCGCCGAGCGTCCACTGGTTGAACACGAACTTGATGTCGAAGGCCGACTTCAGCGCCGCATTCAGCGCCGCGATCTTATCATCGGTGAAGCCCTTGGCCTTCAGCGAAGACGGGTTGATGCCGGGCGCCTGGTTGAGGTTGCCATGGCCGACGGCATAGGCCTCGATCTCGGCAATCTGGCTTTCGGAATAGCCGAGCGTGCGCAGCGCTTCCGGCACCGCGCGGTTGATGATCTTGAAGTAGCCGCCGCCGGCGAGCTTCTTGAACTTCACCAGCGCGAAGTCGGGCTCGATGCCGGTGGTGTCGCAGTCCATGACCAGGCCGATCGTGCCGGTCGGCGCGATCACGGTCGCCTGCGCGTTGCGATAGCCATGCTCCTCGCCGAGCTCGATGGCGCGATCCCAGGCGGCGCGGGCATGCTCGGCCAGCGCCTGCTGCTTCAGGTCGGAGGCGACCAGCGGCACCGGATTGACGGCGAGCTTCTCGTAGCCGTCCTTGTCGCCATAGGCGGCGCGGCGGTGGTTGCGCATGA
>NZ_RZSR01001712.1:0-557 GCF_004023265.1 Mesorhizobium sp. M1A.F.Ca.IN.020.06.1.1 | reverse complement strand
TTCCGATGCCGTTGCCGATGTCGCGGCGGCCGCCGCGACATCGGCAACGGCATCGGAAAAGGCACTACGGTTGAAGTTGCTCATATCGATGGTCTCCTGGGTTCTGTGACCCAGATATCGCTCCATGGCCCCGCCGCGAATACTCGCCTGACGGCTAGTCGAGTGCCTGACTGGCCATGTGGTCAGGTCGCGGCAATTGCTGCCGCTCCGCACATATAGGCATCGTTTGCGCCAGATCACACGGGAGCCCCACCCATGGCCTTCGCCGTCGAAAAACTCCAATCCGATGACGCCTTGCTCGACGCCTACTCGGCGACGGTCGCTGACGCCGTCGATCGAATCGGACCGGCCGTGTGCCGCATCGAGCGCATTGGTGCCGGCGGCCATGGCTCGGGCTTCGTGATCGCTCAGGACGGGCTGGTCGTCACCAATTTCCACGTCGTCGACGACGCCCGCGACGTTCGCGTCACGATGCCGGATGGCGCTTCGCGCGAGGGGCGCGTGCTTGGCCGCGATCCCGACACCGACATTGCGCTGGTTCGCGCCGACGGCAGCTT
>NZ_RZSR01000171.1:0-8305 GCF_004023265.1 Mesorhizobium sp. M1A.F.Ca.IN.020.06.1.1 | reverse complement strand
ATGCCGGGTCTGATGCCGGCGATTCTGAGCAGATCAGCGGTGCGGTTCTCATAGATCGACAGAAAAGCATCGAAAACGGCCGCCACCAGGACCGCGCCGCGTTCGTGAGGCTCCGTCATGTCGTCGCGCAAGATCACGGGCGCAGCGCCACTGTGATCGTCAATCGCCTCGCGAAGGGCTCCGTCCCGGCCGGTAGCCTCGCCGAACTGCCGGGCGAGGCCGCTGAGGAGGGAGCGGTTGTCGAGGCTACCGCCGTCTTTCGCAATCTGGGCGCTGACTGCTTCCTCAAGCGAAAAATGTGAGAACAGAGCGACGATATCGGCAAAGGCTTCGTGGAACGCCAAGCTGTCTACGCTGGTCGGTTCAGCAAACCGCCGGTGAAGTCCATCCAGGATAGCATGCGTGACCTCGTGAACGATGATGTCATGCGAAAGCGCGGTAAACACCCATTTGGCGCCGGCGCTGTGCGCGGACGTCTGAAAATAGCCGAACAGGAGGGCCTTCTTTTCCCGGCTGTAATAAGCATTGGGCTCGCGAAGGGCATGGGGATAGATACGCAATTTATAGACCGGCTCGTATTTTCGCCCGTTGGGAACGCGACGCGGAGCCCAGAAGACTCTCCTGCCAAGCGCCCGTTCGAAAGTTCGAATAGTCTTCATTGCAACGGCGAACACCATCTGCTGGTGAAAGCGGGGATCGCCTTCCGAGGGGGCCAAGCCGTCCTGAGCCAGGAGGTAGGGGTGATTGAGGTCCACCGGCTCATAAAATTGGCCGCTGACCGGATCGATATCAATAACTTCAAGGTAGTCATTGATGGGGCCGGGCTGAATTTCTTCCTCCCAGCTCTGCTCCCAAGGTATTTTAATTGTTGCAACATTAACGCCTGCAGTCGCAGCCGACGTAGAAGCCTGCGGGTCGAAGGCATAGACCCGCAACCGGCGAACAGGCGGAGCCGTATATTGCCCCGACATGGCATTTCCCCCATCCCTAGTATTTCAAACACTACCGATTGAAATACTTACCGAGATTACACCCTCACTCTATTAGAAACATGCTCGAAACATCGGGTCAATGGCCGGCGCGCTTACAGGCATAAAAAACGGAAAATGTTCTTGCCGTATCGGAATAACCGGAGCACTCGATCACCAGACCCTGCCGGTTTACTTTCTGAAGAACGGTCGCTTTCGGGTCGTCATCACCGGGCTAGCGCGTCGCCGCCCGTCCGCACACTTCTTCTAAACCGTTCGCACTCCTGGGCTGACCTGTAGCATCCCATCTGAACGCTTGTTCAGGACGTTCAAGCCGCTTTATCAATCCCCGAAACCGCAGGCATCGTCTTCCCTAGCTGCTCCGTCGGCGGGTGACGCAGCAAGGCCGTTGATTGCTGGATCAAGGCAAGCCTGGCCACCGGGAGACGACGTAGGGGGGTCATGGCTGAGTTATCGAGTCCGTCGACATCTCAACTGTCAGAAGATGAGCGCGCCAGGATCTCAGACAATCAGCGGCGCGCCAGGCGTGAAAGGGGAAAATGGGGCGATGGCTCAGATCTTATAGTCGGTTTGATCGCCAGTATCCTGATTTTTGGATGCCTCTTTATGTTCGCCAAGAACTACGATGCGAGTAGGCCTGAACTGTTTTACCCATGTCTCCTCAGCGGCACCCTCGGGGCATCCCTTGGATGGGCAGCCGGAATATTCATATCCCCTTACGGGGATGGTGAACGCGAAGCGTTTGCCAGCTTAGGAAAGCTCGTTTACGGATTTCTGAGCGGATACGCGTTCAGCAAAATCGATCCTCTGGTCATCGCCCTCCTGAAGCCGGAAGCGGCCGCGACTTCCAGCCCTGCCCTCATCTATGCGACAGTTGCGCTGGTGGCGTTTCTCACAAGCCTTGCACTCACCTACATAAGCCGCTCGTATTGGCGTTAAATGGCGATCCCTCCCGGCGTCACATTTTCCGAGGTGGGCGACATAGCGTTCGTTCATCAACATGATTGGTTGAGCCGGCTGATTGTTATCGGGCAGAAAGCGCTTGGAAGGCACGGGGCCCGATTCTCCCATGTTATGGTCTGTGTCGGTTCCGGGATTTGGGCCGATGCAACGCCAGAAAGCGGCGTGATGATTGCCGCCGAGTCAGCTATTTTCGACAGCTTAGCTCCCGGAGAGTTCCGCATCCTACGTCGACCCTCCATACTTCCGAGAGCGAGGCCAAAGCCGTCATTCAAGAACGCGTTGGACGCCCTCCAGCACGAAATCAGCAAGCAAAGTGCTTGGTTTTATGACTTCTTCTATTTTTGCTATCAGCGATATGACTACCTGCTGGGTTTTTCGCAATACGCGGCAAGTCGAACGTCATTTTGCTCAGATTTGGTCGAGAAGATCTATGCTCGCCGTGCCCCCGGATTGTTACAGGCCGGACGGCGCAACCGCATCTTCCCACAGGACTTATTTGCGATGGCTACAGACGCGAAATTTGATGACATAACTCAAGCGTTTTCCGAAGGCCGCCGGACATTCCCCTCTACCACGGACAAAGAGCGGGTTAAGCACATGCTGAACGTCATGGAATTTCGCCTGGGTGCGGCTTTGGACAACATCGCGGCGCTCGAACAGGGTGAAAGAATAAGGGTCGTTACCAGCAAAATGCCTGGAGGGGATCGTTTACCCCAGACCCCAATCGGTGAATCATTTGGCCCCGCCGAGCAACTCACCTGGAGTACAAAAGCGGCTGCAGTTGCGGCCCGAAAAAGGGTGCAAAAGCTAAAATTAAGGTGGTGAAGCTAAATCCATGGAGCACAAATGGCCCCATGCAGATTAGCCTACCTTGGCATCACGACACGGGCGACGGCATCGCCGACACGGATTCATTGACGCCGTGACGGAAGAAGACAAACCCAGTGTAACGGTCACCCTCAACGGCGACGGCGTGATCGCGCCGGCGCTTCAGGCCATCCGCTTGGCGACTGAAATGGTGGCCGTATGCACGTCAGCGATCGAGGCTACAGATCTCAACGATCTACCTCGGGACGGGTTTTCCGGGCTGAGCTTCGTGCCTCACGCCGATCAAGCCAAGGCCAAGCTAGCTTATCGCGCGTGGATATTGGGGAAGGCGTTTCAGGAACTGGCCAGGGGGCTGAGGGCTACGCTCGAGCAAGCCTACATCTACACGCTTGGTTTGAGGGAAGGACGCAAGGTCGAGACCTGGGGCGAGTTCGAGGACATTTATCTCGCGGCGGAAAAGAAGGCGTCGAGTCTCAATTTTCCAGATTTGCTGCTGGCCGTGCAGGCGCAATTGGCGACGAAGCTCGATTTCTTTGAGGAGTACCGCTCGCTTCAGAGGGCTCGGAACTGTCTGGAACATCGCAATGGCGTTGTAGGTCATATTGACTGCGACGAAGGCGCGGGGGCCCTTAGCCTGAAGTTGCCCCGTTTGAAATGTTCTACCGTCAGCGACGGGGAAGAGATCGAGGTTCACAAGAACCAGTACTTTGAAAAGGGCGCGACGATCAAAATCAAAAGAGACTTGCGTATTCGTGTCTTCGCCTTGGGGGAAACGGTCTCTTTCACCGCGGAGGAATTCAGCGAGATCGCCATGGCGCTTCGCTTGTTCGTCGCCGACATTGCGCCGAAGCTGCCGATTTAGACCACCGGAATGGCGGTGGGTTGTCGGAGTGCATGCCTGCGAGATGGGCCATTCGAACTGGCACTGTGTTCTCCGGATTCCTATATCTAACCGGCGCTATCCCATGGGGACCATGACTGATGAGTGACGATTCTCCCGACTCTCCCAAGCCCATCAAGCTTGAGGACCTTAAGGTAAGCACCGGCAGTGGTGCCAAGCCATTGAGCGAGATTGCAAAAACACTTGCAGGTATTGGGTCACACGTAAATCCTGCTAAAAACTTGGCCATCCGCCTGCAGGAACAGCAAGACAAGTTCAGTGATTTGCTCCGGCCCTCGAAGGAGGCGGAGGCGCTTCGGAAGCGCTTTGAATCGCTCACACAGCCGTCGCCTGCAATGAGGTCCATACTGGATCAGGTGGAAGGCCAAAGGCGACTGCTCGATTCAATCTCGAAGCCGGATGCCGGGGGGCTATTGACCGAGCGAGCTATTTCGGCCCCTAGAATGCCGGATTTCCAGATGCCCAGAAACCCCATTCTGGACACGAATGCGCAGCTGGCAGAAATCGAACGGAAGTTTGAAAGCATGCTGGATGTCATGACAAACGCCGCGCGGATCGGCAACGATATTCAAGCCCAGGCAACGACCTTTATAGGAAAGTTCGAAGAGGCCTCCAGCCAGACCGACAGTTCAGCCAAAAAAGCAATTCTTGTCGGCGTATTTGCGCTCGTGATCGCCACGCTGAGTCCCTTCGCCCCGATGGTCGTTGATTACTTTTCGCCAAATCGCACCGTTCCGGCGATCGAGGCTCTCACGCGGGAGGTGGTTTCTGCCGATCGGGCGGCTAGCGCTGACAACCAGAAACTAATTGAGGCGCTCAAGGAGCGCGACGATCAGGCGACCGGAAGAATTGTCGAGGAAGTTCGCCGCAGGCAGGACGAAACGAATGCCATTCTGCGGGAGCTCATTGAGACCCTGAAAGATCGCAATGTGCCTGCCAACCCCTGAGAACCGGGCTCTGGCGCAAGAGTAGCTCTATGCGAACAGCTCACGGTCTCGGATCTTGAACGGGTCTGTATAGTCCTCAGCCCACCATGGGTCTTCACCGGCCGTAGGCGCCTTTTGCAAGGACGATGTCTTTTTGGCCTCTGCAGCGTCTTCCTGGGTGACGCGGAAATGGTAGTCGTCGAAGATGCGTATCCCTTCGACCATATACGATGTCGCAATTTTTTGGTCGCGGATGAGGAGCAGGTTCTCTCCGTTCTGAAGGTCAGCGGGCTTGCTGAAGTTGTAAGAACCGGTCCACACGCGGGCGTCAGGTGTGTTGAAATCGATTACCAGAAACTTGTGGTGCAGATTTGGCCCGATGCCGGTGTAAGGTTCGACCTTAAACGGCGTCGGCACGTGTTTGTTGAGGCGAGCGAAATAGACGGGTGCAGTGTTGCCATTGGGCTTATGAACGGTGACACCGGTGTTGTTGTCGGAAATGCCGTAGGTGAAACCGGGCTGTTGGTAGCCGCTTCCACGGCGTCGGTTACAGCACCGCCTGTGATGCTCAGGAAAGCCAGGGAATAGAGGAGGCAGGCCTGGGCCTTTTCGACATCCTGGCCGATTTCCGCAAGGCGGGCACGGGCTGTGTCATGGGGAGAAAAGGTGATGCTGGCATCAATGCCCGCCAAGCCGAGCGGATGCCAGTCGGGTGAGGGACCGTTGGCGAACCCATCCTTTTTCCAATAGGCCTCGAACGCAGCCTTGAGGGGGGCGACGGCTTGAGCGCCCGTTAACAGCAAGGCGTTGTTCGATTGAACATAGAGCCCGCGCCAGCTGAAGTTTGTCGAACCGCAGACGGCGCGCGGGACGGCCGCATCCACGATAATCATCTTATTATGTTGGAGACCTCCCATCCGTTCCCGCTTGACGTTGTCCTCGCCAGCGGAAGCCTTGAGCAGTGTCTCGGACTGGGTCTCACCACTTGTCTTGAGCCCATGCTTATCGCTGTCGTCGATGATCATCCTGAGGCGCGGACCGAGCGCGAACAGGCGGTCCATGATTTCGCTTTCGCTCATGTCGTAGGCGACCATGCTGACCGTTGCGGCAGGATCGGCTACTGCTGCATCCAAAAGCGCAAAGATCTCTTTTCGGGCCTCCAGTCCCATCCATTCGTAGGCATCGTCCGCGTCCGGATGCGTCGGCTTGAACGTGGTGCCCTGAGCGACGCGGGCGGGCAGCAATGTTTTGAGCGGCCCGCGAGCCTGATATTTGTCCACGAAAGCCTGGGAAGCCACATACCCCCTGGTGGCGCTGCCGTCCGACGTTTCCATGCTAGGGCACACATGCGACGGTGAAGCTTGCGCCTCAAACGTGGCCTGTGCGCAGCTGGAGCTTCACCGACCTGGCCCTCGACCGAGCAACGTGAAGCGCGACTTGCGTTCTCGGGTCCCGCTACCATATGTAAAAAGACATACCTGCCATGCATCGCCGCCTGCGGCGTTTTGGTCCGATTGGCCTGTTGACAACTTGCCAAATAATCGTACCCTCAGTGCAACGCGCTGCACGAACGTATTTACTTCATTTTAACGCTGTGCCATAAAAAAGGCAGACGGTGATTCCACCGCCTGCCTTCTGTTTGTGCGTACCTGCGGACGTGGCGCCGTAAGACTGCCCAGACCACAGGTCCGTACCGTTGAAAGTCGGTTCTAGTGCCCCAAGGCTCCATTGACAAGCCACAGGCTAGTTGCCGGCGGCGCGCGCACACGGAAATGATCCGTTGCGTGCCCGTTCCGGCCAACCATAGGAACCGACACAGATGCCTGCAAAACTGACCTTTTCCCCGTGGGCAACGGGGACATGGCGCTGATCAACCTCGACAACAAGCGAAATCGGGCTTGTAGTAGATGATTGCGGCCGCGGCGGCGATGGTCAGCAGATTGAGCACGATGCCATAGGGCTTCAGCGCCAGGAGATTGCGGTAATAGCCGTAGGCGATGTTCTCGTTGAAAAGAATCCGAAATTTCTCGGTGTCGCGGGTGTTCTCGCGCAGCCAGTTGTAGCACTGCACATAGAACGCAGCCGCTTCGTCGGGGTCCTCGACTTCCATGTCGCGCGTCGGCGCCGGCTGCTCGAGCTGCTTGGCGAGGAATTTGCGGTAGCGGTCCTTGGTCCGCTCGTCGAGTGTCTTATCCAGGTGGTTCAGTTCGCGATTTTCCGGTCTCCCGCCGGTCGTCGCGAACAGCTGTCTCTCCTTCCTCTTGCCCAGGCGGCGGGCCACATTCGAGGCAGCGAAGAACAGGACCATGACGGCGAGACCGATGATGGCCTCGGGGAGGCTCGGCTGAACCCAGTTGAAGGCCAGCACAATCAGGACAATGACCGGGGCAATCGCCAGAGCTGCCGGCGCGAGGCGCGCCTTGATGGAGTAGGCGTCGAGGTAATCGTTCATGGCGCGTCCTGATGCATGATGGCATGGTACGTGGCTGGAGTGGCAATGAGAAAGGATGGCCGGCGGCGCTCGCTCCACGGCGACCTGCTTGGCCGTCTTGCGGTCGGTGGGCGAGGGACCTTGTTCGGCGAGGTGGCTGTGCCAGGTACCCACATCAAGCAGCGAGCGGCCGCTTTCCTCGAAACGGGCATCGATCCGATTCTTCATGCCCTTCGTTCCAAGCACGAACAGCGTCGGCGTCCTCACGCTGTCTTCTGGCGCCTCGATCAGGTCGACCACCGTGACAGTCTTCATGAGAGAACTGCAGGAGCCGATCAGAAGGCCTCCCGTCTCGACATTGGGAAACCGCGCGGTCTCTTCGCGGATCATGCCGGCGACGTGCGACGACAGACGCAAAGTCCATTCGCTGCCCTCGACCGGGATTTCCAGGAATTTTGACACGGAGAGGCGGCGCCAACTTGTCGATGGGCTATCGGGCTCTGCCACCCCCACGACCAGTTCTCCGCCATCGGCATTGGCGCCGGCGAGGCGCATGAGTTCCTCGGTGGCCATGGCGGTCATCGCCGAAAGGCGCGCGTCGGTCATCGGCATAGTCATGGAGCCGCAGCCTTCCCCGATCTGAATTTGCGTCAGCCCGAACTCGGGATCGAACAACAATGTCCGTTCATAAGGCGTCACGGTCGCGGACAGCACCGCCTGCAGGTCGGCGAGGCTCGGATTGCGGTTGCTTCCCTTATGAAATACGAAACCGCCACGGCCGCGCCCGAAAAGGGCGATCTCCGCCATGCGTGCCGGCAGCTCGGCAGGGCTCACCATTGACAGGGCATCGCGCACCAGGCTCGATGCGGTCGTGTTGAGCAGCGTGCCGGTCCCGGGCGGCGAAATCAGCAGGCGATTGTCCGCACGCTTCAGGCCCCTAACCACGTCAATCAGATGGGCTTCCGGTTTCTGCCCGAGCAGGGCCAGCTCGTCAGACAGTTCAAACGCCTTCGGCCACGGCAGGGGTGGCCGCACGAGGGCGTGCCGGGCCATGTTGTGGGGCCGCAGCTCGTTGCTGTCGGAGACGGCCAAGATCTGGGCGCCGGCACGGGCCAGATGCAGAGCGGTTTTCGATCCGACGCTGCCGCAGCCAACCAGGCTGAATGGCGGATAAGAGGGAGCTGCCGACACGGCGCGGAGAAGCGCGGGCGTCGTGCGACCCAGTTGCTCCATGGCAACGGCGGCTCTCGCGTTGGGCCCTTCGAAC
>NZ_RZSR01001711.1:0-558 GCF_004023265.1 Mesorhizobium sp. M1A.F.Ca.IN.020.06.1.1 | reverse complement strand
GCGAACCCCAGGTTGCAACCAATACGTCTTAAGGATTGAGGGATGGTTGACGCCGCCGCGTCATTTGACGGCAATCGCGTCGCTGCCAACGAAGCGCCGGCGCGTGCGCCTGCCTCGAGCCGAGGCAGACTGACGGCGGCGGTGACCGATGGCACGGGTCTTGCGGGCTATGCAGAATTCTGCGCTTCGGCGCTGTTTGCTCCGGCGCAGAGCGCGTCCTGGGTGAGCAACTGGGCGGCCAAGACCAAAGCCGATATGGCGGTCGCCACGCTAAGCATCGAGGGTCGACCGGCTCTTTCGCTGGCGCTGGAAGTGGTCCGAAACGGCCCGTTCCGCGTCGCTCGTCTCGCCGGCGGACGTCATGCCAACGGCAATTTCCCCGCAACCGACCCGCGGCTTTTGCCTGCTGTAAACGGTCCTGCGATCCGCTCCCTGCTCTCGTCGATCGCCACGGCACGGCCCGACATCGACCTCGTTTCGCTGGAGCGGCTGCTGCCCGATCTCGACGGCACCGCCAACCCGCTCGCCGCGTTGCCCAATTTTGCGAGCCCTAACCTT
>NZ_RZSR01001710.1:0-560 GCF_004023265.1 Mesorhizobium sp. M1A.F.Ca.IN.020.06.1.1 | reverse complement strand
GAGCGAAGCGGAGGACGGCGCAGCCGTTGCGGCCGTGACCGGGGGGTGGCAGGGATCGCCTCTCAGGCAGGCCGCGGGCGCGGCCTTTCCGGCGGGGACAACCGCCATGGCAGCGAGGCTTCCGGTGAGGCCGCCCCTGCTCGCCTGTAGCCCCTTGACCGGTCATCCCGACGTCAGGAAGCGACGGGCATCTTCCGGGGCGAGCTGATCGCTGAGCCACGCCGCGAGACGGGTTGGGCCGAGATGGCGCAGATCGTCGTTGAAGTCGCCGAGCTGCGGGCGAAGCACTATTGCGAGATTACCGGCCTCGCCTGCGCGTCGGCTGAGCCGCTCAATGCCATGTCGGCCGGCAGCGTCGGCGTCGGCCGCGATGTAGAGGCGACGGCAGTCGGGCGGGAAGGACAGGCCGGCAAGATGATTGGCCGAGGTCGCGGCGGCCACCGACAGTTTGGGCATCACGACGCGGAGCGAGGCCATCGTCTCGAAACCTTCGCCGGCGACCATGACCGAAATTGATTCGCTGGGCTCCATGCCGAGCCAGATGGCGTTGCCTAGAAGAT
>NZ_RZSR01001709.1:0-560 GCF_004023265.1 Mesorhizobium sp. M1A.F.Ca.IN.020.06.1.1 | reverse complement strand
ACATCATCTCGGTCGATAACTGGCGCGAGGCGGCGCCGAGGATTGCGGGCGCGCTCGGGCTATAATTCAGGCGCTCAGGGCTGCAGCTTCGCTCCAGCCCCGCCATTGTCGCCGCCGTCCGAATCGGCCCCGCCGGTTGAATTGTCCGTTCCGTTCGCGCCGTCATCGCCGCTCGAATTGTCGTCCTGCCCCGCGCTGTCGTCCTGGACTTTATCCGGGCCCTTCAGCATGGCGCCGTTGACGACGATGGACCCATCGGCCTTGGTGTTGATCACCCACTCCAGGCGACCGTCAGGCAGTGTCTTGCCAAAACCCTTGACGGCAAGCGCGAACGGGAAGGCCTGCACCATTTGCTCATCGCTCTTTGCCGCTTCCTTCAGGGCATCGACGATCCTGTCGTAGCCGGCGACGTCGATGGTCACGCTCCCATCGGCTTTCTTGCTATCCGGGAAATACACCTCGCCTTCCATGGCGACTTCGATACCGCCATTCTTCACTGTCGAGTGCCCGAACACGATCTTGGGCTTCTTGGCCTTGAAATCCTCGACCAAAGCCTTGCC
>NZ_RZSR01001708.1:0-560 GCF_004023265.1 Mesorhizobium sp. M1A.F.Ca.IN.020.06.1.1 | reverse complement strand
TCCTGGACCTTCGTCCAGGACGTGTTGTTGAGAACCATGTCGCAGCGGGCGAGGTGACTTTCGCCGGCAATGGTCAGGCAGGCCGTCTCACCGAGCTTGAACGATTTGCCGTTGGCAAGACACTCCGGGGCCGCGAGCGCCGGCGCGGCAAATGCCAGCGCAAGGCCGACCGGGCAAAGAACAAATCGGATCGCCATCGAACCCCGCAACAATCCCGCATCAGACACACGATTTGTGGCGACATCAGGGTTCGGCAAGAGTCCGCAAGCAGCGCCTTCAGGCCGGCTGCAAGCGCAGATCGATGGCCACTGGCACGTGGTCGGAAGGTTTTTCCCAGGCGCGGACGTGCTTTTCAACCGAGGCCGACGAGAAGCGGTTAGCGGCTTCGGGAGACAGCAACAGATGGTCGATGCGGATGCCGTTGTTCTTCTGCCAGGCGCCGGCCTGATAGTCCCAGAAAGTATAGACATCCGGCGAATCGGTCACGGCGCGCACGGCCTCCGTGAAGCCGAGATTCTTCAGGCGCCGGAAGGCCTGCCGCGTCTGAGGCTGGAATAGCG
>NZ_RZSR01001707.1:0-560 GCF_004023265.1 Mesorhizobium sp. M1A.F.Ca.IN.020.06.1.1 | reverse complement strand
AGACAGCTTCAAGGCAACGCAAAAGGTCTCGAGCTTCGTCGAGACGATCAAGATGGACGATCCCAACAGCGGAATGAATTTTCCGGTCACCCTGAAAACGCCCGAACTTTCCGTTGATGCGAATGGCAAGGGCGTACGGACGAAGCCGTTGCTCGACCTTCTTGCCTTTGCCGTCGCCAATGAGGACGAAGCCAAGCTCAAGGCTAACCAGGCGGAGCTCAAATCGCTCCTGTTGGCCGCGCTGCCCGTCTGGGAAAGGATCGACGGCAACTACAGCTTTAAGGATTTCGAGGTGGAGAGCCCTGTCGGCAAATTCGCGGCGAAGCAGTTCAGCACCGCGTTCGCGATGGACGGAATCTCACCGAACGGCAGAGTCGATTACGCGATCAAGGCCTCCGGCCTGACGATCCCGCAGCAAGCGCTGCCCGCCTGGAGCGTCGCGTTGCTGCCGACGGATATCGACCTCAACTTCGGTGGCGCCAATATTGATCTCGATACGATGGCAAGGAAGACGATCGAAGCCTTTGATCTCAATAAGAATCCGTCGCTGCCGGATGCAT
>NZ_RZSR01001706.1:0-563 GCF_004023265.1 Mesorhizobium sp. M1A.F.Ca.IN.020.06.1.1 | reverse complement strand
CCGTTGAGCGTCAGTGGATAGACATCCGGCGTCAGCTCCTTCTTCTCGATCAGCGAGCCCAGCACGCGCGCTTCGACGGCGGAGAGAAGGGGGAGATCGGTCATTGGGTTGGTATCCTTTTGGCGCTGGAGGGACAGCACTCCCCTCTGGCCTGCCGGCCATCTCCCCCGCAAGGGGGCAGCAGTTGCGGCGCCGCTCGCCCCTTGTTGCAATGTCGGAGATTAGCGAAAGCCGTGATGACAGCCAATCTCCCCCTTGCGGGCAGGGCTATCGCATATGAGTAAAGAGTTCATAGAAGAAGTCTTTGCTCCAATTGGCCCTGCGCATCTTGCTGGCGATTGGTTTGTCGAGGGGATGGGCAGCCAAGATGTTTTGGGCGAGCCTGCGGATGACGGCCAGGTTTTGTGGCGCGTTGTCATTTCGGGTGCGGGCGTCATCCTCGTGGAAGACAACATCAAGGGTCCAGTGCAACTGGTTCTCGATCGTCCAGTGGGCACGAACCGTCTCAGCCAATTTGTTGGGCGTCAGCACCTTGGAGAGGGCGATATAGCGGACCGATGTGG
>NZ_RZSR01001705.1:0-564 GCF_004023265.1 Mesorhizobium sp. M1A.F.Ca.IN.020.06.1.1 | reverse complement strand
CGGCCGAGACCGGTCCCTCCTGCACATGCACGGTCGTGCCCTTCTGCATCGTGCGCGCCGTGCGGGCGTCGGCGGCGCGGAACCACCGGCCCTCGCTCGCCGTGTAGATGCCGTTCTCGGTCTGGTCGGCCTGATCCTTGACCAGCACGCGGTCGCCGACTTCGGCCGCCACGCCGTCGATGGTCTGCAGGCCGTAAAGGGTGATGTTTGCGATCGTCGCCAGGCGCACGGGTTCGCGTTCGCCGGTCAACAGGCGAACGGCGGCAGTTGCAGGTCGGGCCATAGGGCTTGCTCCATGAAAAAAGCCCCGCGAAAGCGAGGCTTGAAAAGATCGGGATTAGCGCGCGGCTAGATTTGTAGCCGCACCGGAATCAGCTCTTTGTCACCGCGATTTTCGCCAACAGCTTGATTGAGCCTGTCCGCGCTCGGTATCCGAGCCATCTGAATCCAAAATGCGCCCGCTCCAGCCGCCCCGCCAGCGGTGCCAGCGCTCCTGGAAGCGCGAAATGGCGGCCTGGGTGTTGAGATTGTTCTGGCGCAGCCGCGAGTCGTACAACATCGCAT
>NZ_RZSR01001704.1:0-566 GCF_004023265.1 Mesorhizobium sp. M1A.F.Ca.IN.020.06.1.1 | reverse complement strand
GCAGCAAGTAGCGTAAGTGCCGACGCAAACACCAGACGGCGACGAGACCCGCGACGTCTTTCAGCACTACCACCTAGGAAGAATGGAGAGTTTGGCCCGGGAATTTAGGGGGTGCCTGTTCCGACAACTTCCAAACGTCTAATATGCCCAAATGCAGCGGTGTCGCATCGCCTTCGGTCCGTTCGTGCTCGATCCCGACATGGGGACGCTTCTTAAAGACCAGATCCCGATCACTGTTGGGCATCGTGGGCTGACGCTGCTTGCTGCGCTTACCGCACGGCCCGGTGAGATCCTGACGAAGGCCGAGCTGATGGACGCTGCCTGGCCGGGCACCGCCGTTGAGGAAGGCAACCTTACCGTCCAAATCGCGACGCTGAGAAAGGCACTCGGTCCGGCTGATAACGGCGGTGAGTGGATCGCCACAGTGCCTCGCCTCGGGTACCGCTTCACGGGGACTGTCGAGCCGGTGGCGAGCGCGTCCTACGGAGCGATCCCACCGCCCGGCAAGCCGTCGATCGCGGTGCTGCCCTTTGTCAACTCGGGCGGCGATCCGGACCAGCAGTATC
>NZ_RZSR01001703.1:0-566 GCF_004023265.1 Mesorhizobium sp. M1A.F.Ca.IN.020.06.1.1 | reverse complement strand
TACGAAAGCTTCACCGCCGACTGGGGCCCCGGGCCCGCGGTGAGGAAGGAATTCGAGGCCGAATGCGGCTGCGATCTTGAATTCGTCTCGGTTGCCGACGGCGTGGCACTGCTCAACCGCGTCAAGCTGGAGGGCGCCGGCACCAAGGCTGATGTCGTGCTCGGCCTCGATACCAACCTGACCGCGGATGCCAAGGCGAGCGGCCTATTCGCGCCGCATGGCGCGGTGGCCGATTTGAATGTGCCCGGCGGCTGGAAAGACGACACTTTCGTGCCTTTCGACTACGGCTATTTCGCCGTCGTCTACGACACCGAAAAGCTGAAGACCCCGCCGAAGAGCTTGAAGGAACTGGTCGAGGGCGCCGGCCCCGACAAGATCATTATCCAGGATCCGCGCACTTCGACGCCGGGCCTCGGGCTGCTGCTGTGGGTCAAGTCGGTCTATGGCGACAAGGCGCCGGAAGCCTGGGCCAAGCTGAAGCCGAAGGTGCTGACCGTGACGCCGGGCTGGAGCGAGGCCTATGGTCTGTTCACCAAGGGCGAGGCGCCGATGGTTCTCTCCTATAC
>NZ_RZSR01001702.1:0-567 GCF_004023265.1 Mesorhizobium sp. M1A.F.Ca.IN.020.06.1.1 | reverse complement strand
CTCCAGCCATTCCTGCAGCGCCAGCACGGGCCGGCCGACCAGCAGGACAAAAGCGTCGTCGTTGGCTTCAGTGGTTTTGGTGCGGCCGAGCCGGATTTTTGCGCAAGGCAGTTTCGGTCCCTCGGGTTCCTTCGGATCGGCGGCGACCGGATCTTGCTCCTCGATCTGCGCCAGGCGCAGCGATGCCACCTCGCTGCGGCGCCGGCCGCCGGACGCGAATGCCACCAGCAGCAGCGCGCGGTCGCGGACGTCGACGAGCCGATCGCCGGCGCACGCCTTCAAGAGGACGGTGAGCACGTCGGCGGTGACCGCCTTCTCGCTCTTGCGCTTCCGCGGACGGGGGCTGGCGCGCACTGCCAGTTTTAGCGCCGAGCGCAGACCCGGCGCGTTGAACTTTCCCGCAAAACCGCGCCATTGCGTCAGGGTCGACCAGCTCGACAGCCGCCGGCGCACGGTGGAGGGGGCATGCGGACCTTCGACGCGCAACAATCCGGACGCCCTCAAGGCGTCCGCCACTTCGTTCGGCATCCCGTGCGCCGGCGGCTGTCGAGCTGGTCGACCCTGACG
>NZ_RZSR01000016.1:0-17748 GCF_004023265.1 Mesorhizobium sp. M1A.F.Ca.IN.020.06.1.1 | reverse complement strand
TAACATGGTTGTCTCCGTGATGAAGCAGTTGATCGCCCACGGCGAGGTGCGGCGCGGAAAGGTGGGGATCGGCATCCAGGATTTGACGCCGGACCTCGCAAAGGCGCTGCAACTCGGAGACCTCCGCGGCGCGGTGATCGCCAATGTCGAACCCGGCTCGTCGGCAGAGAAGGCTGGATTGCAGGTCGGCGATGTCGTCACCGCGATCGACGGACATCCCGTGCAAGGCACGACCGACCTCAGAAACCGGATCGGCCTCACCCCTGCCGGAAGCACTGTCAAATTTGCCGTCAAACGCGCTAATGGCGAAGTCACAATCGACGTGACGATCGCTGCACAGGAAAGCGCGTCGGAGACGCTGGCAGGCACCCTCCTGCAGGGCGCCAAGATGAGTGACGCTTCGGCCGAGGAAGCCCAGCGGGCAGGCGCGGACGGGGTCGTCATCGAGAGCATCGAACCCGCTAGCCCGGCGGCGAGAGCGGGGTTGCGGACCGGCGACATGATCGTGGCGGTCAACCGCAAGCCGGTCTCTTCCGTGTCCGATTTGCGCAGTGCGATCGCTGGCCAGCGCGCAATACTGGCCTTGGAGCTGGTCCGTGACGGGGGGCGTCTTCTGCTGGTTGTGCGATAAACTCCGGAGCCCGCTCGACCTTCCCTCGAGAGCGGGCTCTTCCAATTTCTGGCCGTCGGGATGTTCGCTGCCTACATCACCGAGCATGGGGTGATGACGGACGGCGAGTCCCTTCGACCAACGCTCTCGCCATCAAGCGCGTTGGGAACCGGCAAGTAGGCGTTCGCCATCAGCGATCCCCCGCTAACGGAACGCTTGACGCCGTTCTCCTGCTCGATTCCCCTGATCGAGCGCAGCGATCATGTCGAAGGCAACCAAAAGAACGGCCCACCCCTGATGCCATGCAGGAGCGGGCCTGCGGAGGATAGGGGCTCCGCGCGGCAGCGCACGGCAAACAGCGGAGGGCATAGTGCCGCCGGGCCCCAAACTTACCCGAATGCGAGGTGTTCCTCGGCGTCGGAACATTTTCTTTGTGATCCGGTTTCTCGGGCAGGACCGCCCCCGTTTGAGGTCGCATGGCGTAGCGTGTGCTCGCCAACTTCACCTGGCCGGTCATGTCTCAGGCAGCACACATCATCGCGAAGACGCTCGGCACAGGCCGCCGGGCAGCGTTGGGAACGTCGTGCCGGCTATCCGCGCCATGATTGCTGCACCGGGCTTCCCGGGCTCTCGCTTGACGCCCAGCGGTTCGAGTCGCATTCCCAGCATGTAGTCTAGGCAGCGGCGGCGGCAAATAGCTTCTTCGTCACGCGATTGCGAATGGCGCCTTAGTTCGAGTATGCGATGGAATCCTTGTTTTTTACGGGGGCGGGCGCATGCTTACCGCCTCTTTCTCGACCGCCACGAAATGATTGGCGCCTCATCCTTTTCTACTCGCCGAGCTGCGCCCCGCATCAGACCTTGACGGCAGACCAGGCCAGGCAGCCCGCGGCGACCGGCGTTGTGCTGACGAGAACGGCTCCTTCCGCGTGAAGCGTTATGAGGCCGGCCCAAGAGACCTCGTCGACCACCCAGATTGTCCCACCTTTATCTGTCGATTTTAGGTTCGTCCGCGCCTCGAGTACGGCTCGCATCATTTGGGCCGGGCTTAGACCTTCCCGGAAGACGACGATCGTGTGGGTTGCACCCTCGAAGCGCTGGCCTGCGCCCGCAGTCAGCCCAGCTAGCATGGCAACGCTCATCAAAGCAGCCGCCGCGCCCCGTGCTGGTCCTCCCCGATTGGGCATCAGGAGAACGAGCACCAAAGGCAAGATGCCAAAAATAACCAGCCATCCGATGTCCCATGCCAGGGGCACTTCGCTCGCCATCCTGATCCGGTGAAGGCCGAGCAGCCAATGAATGATGACCGCGTCAACGATGTGCCAGATGCCGAACCCGGCCAAGGCGAGCCGTAGAATTTCGCTCGTCGTGCCGGGGCGCGCGCCAGATGCACGAGCCGCCACGAGCAACACCGTGCCCAAAATGCACAACAGATACATGAGCAGGTGAAAGAGGCCGTCCGCCAGAATTTGGAAGCGCAAGTCTGATCCTGCCGGTTCGCGAAGGCCGGACAGGAGGTGGTGCCACTGCAGGATCTGATGCAGAACGATGCCGTCGAAAAAGCCGGCCAGCGCAAAGCCAACGAGCAGCCACCCGACAACGGCCTTCCGATTGATTGCTGGCCAGTTCAAGCGCATGACTGGCGCCCTACCTCAAAGTGGCCGGACGAGGGGTGACCGGCAACCTCGGTCTGAGGTCGTCGACTGGCGCAGCCGGAATGTCTTCGGTGAGCCCGTGGACGCCATAGCTCGCCTCAATCCAGAACGCACAGATTAGGCCTCCGACCACAGCCAGGAGTACTAGCACTGCCGCAATAGTTTCGAGCATCAGACGTCGCTCCCTGTTCAGCCCGTTTGCCCGAACATCCCGGGGTTGGAGTTGTTCCCTTGGCTTGGAGATTACGGCTGATCATCAGGAACAATACCGTCAATGCGAGGTTGGGACGCGCTTGCCTGCTCAAAGGAGATCACTATGCCAGCCTCATCGGCGAAAGCCGATACTCCGGCTCCGGCGCACAAGCCGGCAGGAGTCACCCGATGGGTGTTCTCAACTAATCACAAGGACATCGGGACACTTTATCTGATTTTCGCGATCCTTGCGGGCATCATTGGCATACTCCTGTCAGTCGCTATGCGCATCGAACTTCAGGAACCGGGTATACAGATCTTTCCTGGCTTGGCCTCGTTTGTATACGGCCTCGAGGGTGCCACGGCCATTGATGCAGGCAAGCAGCTCTACAACGTATTCACGACAGCACACGCCCTTATCATGATCTTCTTCGCGGTGATGCCCGGTCTGATCGGCGGCTTTGCCAACTGGATGATACCGCTCATGATCGGGGCTCCTGATATGGCTTTCCCGCGGATGAACAACATTTCTTTCTGGCTGCTGCCGCCTGCCTTCATTTTGCTCTTGATGTCGCTGTTCATGCCCAGCGTACCAGGAGGCTATGGTGCAGGAACGGGATGGTTCCTCTACCCAACGCTGTCGACGTCGGGCCATCCTGGGCCTGCCGTTGACCTGGTCATTCTGTCGCTGCACATTGCCGGGGCCTCATCCATCCTCGGGGCGATCAATTTCATCACCACGATCTTCAACATGCGTGCGCCCGGCATGACGCTCCACAAGATGCCTCTCTTCGCGTGGTCGGTTCTGATTACAGCATTCCTTCTTCTCCTCGCGCTCCCCGTTCTGGCAGGCGCGATCACGATGTTGCTGACCGACCGGAACTTCGGCACTGCCTTCTTCCTCCCGGACCAGGGCGGCAATTTGCTCCTCTACCAGCATCTTTTCTGGTTCTTCGGTCATCCGGAAGTCTACATCATGATCCTCCCGGCATTCGGCATTGTGAGCCAGGTAATATCCACCTTTTCGCGCAAACCGATCTTCGGCTATCTCGGCATGGTCTATGCGATCGTGGCGATCGGCGCGATAGGGTTTGTCGTCTGGGCGCACCACATGTACACCAGCGGCATTGGCCTGGACACGCAGCGCTATTTTACCTTCGCGACAATGGTGATTGCGGTGCCGACAGGTATTAAGGTCTTCTCCTGGATCGCCACGATGTGGGGCGGATCGATTCGCCTGCAAACGCCCATGCTCTGGGCGTTGGGATTCATTTTTCTGTTCACAATCGGTGGGGTAACAGGCGTTCAGCTGGCCAATGCTGCGCTCGACCGTGAATTGCACGACACTTACTTCGTCGTCGCGCATTTCCACTACATACTCTCACTGGGAGCTCTCTTTGGGATCTTCGCGGGCTGGTATTACTGGTTCCCGAAGATGACCGGGTATATGTATAACACTCTACTGGCGGGAGTGCATTTCTGGACGACTTTTGTCGGCGTCAATCTGGTCTTCTTCCCGCATCACTTTCTAGGTTTGGCGGGCATGCCGCGCCGCTACATAGACTATCCCGATGCATTTGCAGGCTGGAATATGGTCTCTTCCTATGGGGCCTACATATCTGCCGCGAGCGTACTGTTCTTCCTGGCCGGAGTGGTCGACGCCTTCTACAGACGAAGGGAGGCCGGCGATAATCCTTGGGGTCCGGGAGCCACGACCCTGGAGTGGATGTTGCCTTCGCCACCGCCGTTCCATCAATGGGACAGGCTCCCGATCATTAAATAGCCCGGGTCGGCGATTTCGGCGCCCATGCGTGACGATCCCTGCAGCCAATGCCCTGGCTCTCGTGGCCCTCAATCAGCATCCAACACGACGGGGTTGGTGTTGGCCCGGGAGAGTACCGGGCCCCTAGCGAGCCGTTCCTGATCCCCGGTCGGGCTCGCGGATAATTCATCGCCATGCACGAACTTGATAGCCAAACAGAACGACCAGCGCCAAGGAACATTTCTGATCCAAGGATGTTCGGGGAACCCCAACCCTGGAGAAACCTCATGTTCATGCACAATAAGCGACTGCAATACACCGTCCGTGTGTCGGAGCCGAATCCGAAACTGGCATGCATGATAATGGAGCAGTTCGGCGGAGCCGATGGCGAGTTGGCCGCCGCTATGCGCTATTTCGTCCAAGGGCTGGGCGAGGATGATGTCGGTCGAAAAGACATGTTGCTCGACATCGCAACCGAAGAACTAAGCCACCTCGAGGTGGTCGGGTCAATTGTCACAATGCTGAACAAGGGACTCAAGGCACACCTTGCCGAGGGACAGATGAAGGAAGCTGAGCTGTATTTGATGGTTGGCGCCAGCGGCACAACGGCCAAGGAGTCAATCCTGTTTGGCGGCGGACCCGCATTGTGCGACTCGGCCGGAGTGCCTTGGACCGCCGCCTATATCGATTCTCGCGGCGAACCAACGGTGGACCTGCGCTCCAACATCGCGGCCGAAGCTCGTGCCAAGATCGTGTACGAGCGACTGATCAACATCACCGATGATCCCGGCGTCAAGGATGCCCTCGGTTTTCTGATGACGCGCGAAGTCGCCCACCAGAAGTCCTTCGAGAAAGCGCTGTACGCGATAGAGAACAACTTCCCGACGGGCAAACTCCCGGGCATCGAGAAGTATGCCAGCATGTACGTCAACACCTCGCAGGGCGAAGGAGACGCCACGGGACCATGGAACTCGGGAGGCGAATGGGACCGCATCGACAATCTCGAAGAGGTGATGCCCGCCGACGGGGGCGACGGGATGGCGACTGTCAAGCTAAATGCCAAGGACAAGAAGGTCGCGGCCAATCTGGCGGAGCGGACACTCTCGGACCCGGCTTCCGATCCGATGACCGGCGCCGATCTTGGAGCAGGACCGGGGGCGGGCCGCACCAAGAACGGTGACATGGGCGGCGCCGCCAACATCCAGGAGGCGCCGGCGCAGGCAGCGGCCGCTACTCGCAAAACCAGGTAGTCTCTGCAGGTTTGGGCGCCCTCAAGACAGTATTCGCGTGCGCAAAGCGAAACTACCTGTCGCGACCGAACACGGCGGTTCCCTGCGCCGTCGGGGCGACGACTCTGAGACAAAGTGACAAGGCAACGCGGCCTAATGACAATTCAAATACCCCTCTCCAAGATCGATCGCGCCGGACGTGAGGACCGCGGCGATGGGGCCTGGAGTATCGCGCCCGATCTTGCCTACCTTCGCCTTTCGATCGTGAATGCGGTGTTCTTTGGTATGCCCGGCCCCGCGACTCCAGTTGGGTGCTGATTGATACCGGTCTGCCAACCTCTCGAGGCGCCATTGTCGCGGTCGCGGAGGCGCGTTTCGGCAAAAACGCCTGACCGGCGGCAATCCTCCTGACGCATGGTCACTTCGACCACGTGGGAACGGTCGTTGAACTGTCGCGGATGTGGGGGGCTCCGGTCTATGCGCACACGCTCGAACATCCCTATCTGAACGGAACAGCGTCCTACCCCCGCCTGACCCGTGGGCGGGCGGAGGTCTGATGGCGTTGCTCTCACCGCTTTTCCCATGCGGGCCGGTCGATCTCGGGGACCGTTTGAACGCGCTCCCTGACGATGGCTCGGTTCCGGGAATGCCAGATTGGCAGTGGCTCCACACTCCAGGGCACGCGCCGGGACATATTTCCCTTTGGCGCAAGACGGACCGCTCACTGATCGTAGGTGATGCGTTCATCACAACCGGGCAGGAGTCCGCCTATGAGGTAGCGACGCAGCAGCGAGCCCGCAACCGCGAAAAATGGTAGGGTTTATCGCGAGCGATAGAAAACCTGTCCGTCGGAGCGGGCAACAATTGTTGTACAGCACTGTCCTTCGAGTATTCGCGCTGTCGGCTGAAAGGATGCGTCGCCAGGTGGTGCTCGCGCTACCGTCCTAACGGCTTGTGAGACAGCTCAATCAACTGCCGCTCATCGGTGACGCCGGCCATGTAGCTGGCAACTATCCGCAAAGCGCGGCGCTCTCGCTCCGCGGCAGTTTCCTTTGCCACCGAACCGCGCTCGAGAATCTGGCAAAGAAATTCAACATCGACAGGTGTGAACGCGCCTTTCGCCAGTCTTGCTGAAGCCATGGCCTTCTCCTCCTCCCAAGCGGGCCGCCCGACCACGCCGGGCAGGCGGTGCCTTCGACACGACGGCACCTTGGAAGCAGAGGGGCCGCCGGGCTCCGAACCTGCGATCCTAAAAGCTGTTCCTTCGTTATCAGCAAAAATCATTCCAAGAGGTCGGACTCGGCCATGGCGTTGGGCCACGTTGGGGGCCACAGAACATGCACTATTTTCCTCGGAGCCCGAACCATTGACACATGTGTAAGGGCCTATCGCAACGCAGTTTGCTGACTCTATCGTCCCTCGCGATCCGACGACCATCGACCCACACCCCCGGCCCGTTGGGCGGTCGTCTTTTCGGGCTGGGAAGCCGACACAAAGGCGTCAACGGACCAGACTCCATCGGCGGCCCAGGGTCTTGAGGCGCAATAAACTTGGGGAACAAAGAGCCATGCTCACGCACGGGAACATTGGGGCCCGATAGAGGTTGGGGCTTATGTCGATCAGCTCAGTGTTGCCAGCTTCTTGCTCTGACCTGATTATTCGCAAGCTCCAGATCATCTCTGATCTTGCCTCAGCCGATATTGCTACTTTGAGAGATATCGCGGTTCAGGAGCGCGACTACCGGGCAGGAGACGATATCGTGCGCGAGGGCGACCGACCCTCTCATTCCTTCGCTGTTCTGGACGGCCTGGTGTCATCTGCGAAGTTCACCGGCGAGGGGAAGCGGCAGATCACATCGATCTTTGTTCCGGGAGACCTCCCGGATCTCCACGGAATTCATCTTTCGGTTATGGATTGCACCTTCGCGCCACTAACGCCGGCCCGAGTGGGGTTCATGCGCCACGATGCGCTGCGTGCCATCTGCACCAAACACCCGTCCATCGCCAACGTGTTCTGGCGCTCAACGCTGATCGATGCAGCGATATATAGAGAGTGGGTCACCAATGTCGGAAGGCGGGAGGCCTATGTTCGCATGGCTCACCTCCTGTGTGAGCTCATCGTCCGTCTCCATGCAGTCGGCCAAATTCAGGACCACGTGGCGGAATTTCCGGTCAGCCAGGCCGTGCTTGGCGACGCACTGGGTCTGTCCACCGTTCACGTCAACCGAGTGCTTCAGGAACTTCGCCGCGATGGCCTGATATCCACCTCGGGCTCAAGGCTCAAAGTTGTCGACTGGAATGAACTCGTGCGTGCAGGGGACTTTTACACCACCTACCTGCACGAAAAGAACGTGACGCCGCTATGAGTCCCCGCGAGGGGATTGACCGAGGTGCTAAGCATCTCGAGAGCATGGTGATCTTTGCGACGGAGAGCTGCCTCGAGGGGCTTATGGATTCGGTAGTCTACCTGGTTTCCCGTGAGAGCGCGGGCAACTTGACCGGCCGACCTTGGGGGCTAACGATCTACGTCCCCCAGTACTATGTCCAGAGAGCCCAGGATGGCGGTAACGTCAGCCAGCATATGGCCGCGGCAAAGCAGATCCATAGCCTGAAGATGCGCGAAGCTCGGGGCTCTCAGCTTGCACCGGTAAGGTTTGTTAGTCCCGTCAGATACCAGGTAGACGCCGAACTCTCCTTTCGGAGCTTCCACAGCAGCATACACTTCTCCGGTCGGGACCCGAAATCCCTCGGTGTAGAGCTTGAAATGGTGTATCAGCGCCTCCATCGACCGCTTCATGGCCGCACGTTTCGGCGGCACGATCTT
Source organism: Mesorhizobium sp. M1A.F.Ca.IN.020.06.1.1 (assembly GCF_004023265.1). Taxonomy (NCBI): domain Bacteria; kingdom Pseudomonadati; phylum Pseudomonadota; class Alphaproteobacteria; order Hyphomicrobiales; family Phyllobacteriaceae; genus Mesorhizobium; species Mesorhizobium sp. M1A.F.Ca.IN.020.06.1.1. The sequence continues at coordinate 9,477 of NZ_RZSR01000016.1, read as the reverse complement.
ACCGTCCGCGTTGGAAACCGGACCCGGCCCTTCTTTAGCCAGCAGATCCACGCACTGGCGCATTATCCTCGCTGACTGACGCATCTCCTCCATGCGCACGAGGTATCGATCGTAGCAGTCGCCGTTCTTACCAATCGGAATATCGAAATCCATTTCGGAATAGCACTCGTAGGGCTGGGCCTTGCGCAGGTCCCAAGCAGCACCGGAGCCACGCACCATTACCCCGGAGAACCCCCAACCCCAAGCATCCGATTCCGAAATCTGCCCGATATCCACGTTGCGGAGCTTGAAGATCCGATTGTCCGTCAGCAGCCTGTCTAGGTCATCCACTGATTTCAGAAACGGATCGATCCACTTGCCGATATCCGAGATAAGCTCGTCGGGCAGATCCTGGTGTACGCCGCCTGGTCGGAAAAAAGCTGCATGCATCCGTGAGCCGCTTGCGCGCTCATAGAAGACCATCAGCTTCTCGCGCTCGATGAAGCCCCAGAGCGGCGGCGTAAGCGCCCCGACATCCATGGCTTGGGTGGTGACGTTGAGCAGATGCGAAAGGATGCGCGAAATTTCGCTATACAGGACCCGGATCAGTTGCCCACGCCTCGGCACCGTCAAACCCGTGAGCTTCTCGATCGCCAGACACCAGGCATGTTCCTGGTTCATCGGCGCCACGTAGTCGAGCCGGTCGAAATACGGCAGGGCCTGCAGGTAGGTCTTCGTCTCAATCAGCTTTTCGGTGCCACGATGAAGCAGTCCGATATGCGGATCAACCCGGTCGACTACTTCGCCGTCGAGCTCCAGCACTAGCCGCAGCACACCGTGAGCGGCCGGGTGCTGAGGGCCGAAATTGATATTGAAGCTTCGGACGGAATTCTCTGCCAAGCGGCCGTTCCTCAGCGCGGGAACGCACCCAACTGGGAGGCGAACCGGATGTTCCACCCACGCATTGCGTCACCAAGCAAATTCCGACTGCATTGCATTGTGCACGCGTTCCTCCTGCAATTGGTTGTGTGCCGGCTATAGACGCGGGGGCGAGCGGGAACAAATAGGCTGTCACTTGGTTCCGGCTGCACGCAAACAAGGACTGCCCATGGACAGAGCGTCCCACATCAGCGAAGAAGCCGGCACGTCGCGTGCCGCTCCCGACCTTAGTCGGCTGCTGTTCGAACCAAACCTACGAGTCCATGGCCTGATAGACCAGACCGTCGTTTCGAATGTTCTCCATGACCTGAAAGCGGTTCGTGACGGCGGGAATGATCTGTACGTTGAAATTGATACGCCTGACGGCGACGCAGATGGCGCCCGACGAATTGCCCTAGAGATCAAGCTGTTCCTGAAACACTCTGGCCGCAACGGCTTCGTCCTTGGCAAGAACACGGTCTATTCTGCCGGGATCACCGTCCTCGCAGCTTTCCCGAAGAGTTCCCGGTTTTTATGTCCGCGGGCAGTCTTGCTGGTCCACGAACGTCGGCTCGAAAAGGAACTGGTCCTGAATGGGCCAATCCGCAGTTGCCTCCAGATCGTCCGGGAACAACTTGCCTTGCTGCAGACTGCTGAGCGGCTCGAAAACGAAGGCTTTGAGGATCTTGTGGAGGGTTCGAAGATATCTCTGGAGCAGCTTCGTGATCACGCCTTAAACAACTGCTACCTGATGGCCGAAAGAGCATTGGAGTTGGGTCTTGTTGCGGACATCGCCCGATAGAATTAGGCCTCTGAACGGACTTGTCCGGCTTTGCCTTTGCCGGCCGAATAAAAACGGACGACGGCCATGACTGATAACGCAGACTTGGTAGCGCGAAGCGGCGGATGCCTTTGCGGTGCCGTGAGTGACGTTGTCACCGGCGAGCCCTTGTACGTCGGTTTGTGCCATTGCCAGGGACTGCAAGCGAACCAGCGGCACCGCGTACAGCGTGTTTGCTTCGCCTAGCTCAAGCCGATCGCGATACGCCCGCAACTTAGACGCGGCGAATAGGTTCTCAAGCCTTCTCTAATGGAACCTACCGACGGATAGTGGGTTCGGTCTCGCGGCGCGCGTTGCCAGGCGAGGCGCCGTTTGGGGATCTGTGCTGCATTCCCCGGAGCCCGTTCGGCCTCCCAGGCGAGCGGGCTCTTGCCGTCCGGGGTTGGCAAGGAGAACCAGCAAACGGGACGGCTGAATCCTGCTATGATCCGCCTGCAATCCCGCCGCGAAACCCCGTTGGAAATGGCGCAGCGCCACGTTCGGTAGCGCACGGAACGCGTAGCGCGCCAGCGGGCGTTGATCGCCAGAATGGAAGTGCGTGGCCAACCCATAGGTGAAGCCGAACACCTGTTGCGGGAGTTTGAGGCGGCCCAACGCCAACACACCGAACACCTGAGGCGTCTCCGCGATAGCTAGCCGCCGTATGGAACCTTTCGCCCGGATCCGGATTCACGGCCAGAGGGACCCTCCATGGCCGAGAGCAAGAAAGAGCGCGACGAACGCATTCAGGCGGTGAAGGGATTTTCGAGTGCGGTTTCTCATGCGCGAAACCGGTATCACCGAGGCCCAGGCGCGCGAGCTCATCGACCTGATCGGCAACGACGCGAACTCTCGACTTCGAGAGGCGCGTCTTCTGGCGAGAAAGATAGACGCGCGACAACGCTAAGGCTCAAACCCATGTGCAACGACTACGAGCAGCATATCGCTTGGGCCGAATACTGCCGCATCATGGAGTCGCTCGCCTTGCAGATCTCCAGCCATCAGAGTGAACTTGAGCTGCCGCAAGCTGACATCCGCATCAACGACCCGGCTCCGGTAATGCGCGCTGCCGGCGATGCAATCGAGCTAGCCTCGATGACATTCGGCTTCCCGCCCTCCGGTCCAAAGGGCGGGCCGGTGTTCAATTTTCGGTCGGAGGGGCGACAGTTCGCAAACAGCAGGCGCTGTCTTGTGCCGGTATCGGCCTTCTTCGAGTTCACCGGAACGAAGTACCCGAAGGCGAAGCACCGGTTCACGTCGACGGCGCCCCGTTCATGGCGATCGCGGGGCTCTGGCGCGAAGCGGCCGGCAACAAGCCGCCCACCTTCACCATGCTGACGACGGATCCCAGTCCCGACATTGCGCCCGTCAGGTCGTGGTCCTTGAGCCGGAGAACTGGTCCGCCTGGCTCAACCTGACGGAATCGGAGGGCGATCTGTTGCGACCGCTTCCAGCCGGGTCTTTGTCAGTTGAGACGGTTCGAGACTGAAGAGGCTGAACAGCCCGGCTGGTCATGCATCATGGCATGACTCCCCCAAGCACGAACATTTCCAGCATGCGGCATCGTCGGCCAGTGTCATCAATCCAACAACGTCGAGGTTGCGAGCTGGTCCTTCCCAGCTCGGGCTCACTTGAGCGAATTTGTAGACTGTCCAGTCGGCTTGGTTGTCACGCGGATCCACAGCACATTCCTGGCACCAATCATGAACCGCCCGACCCGTGACCGCAATAGCTGCTTTCGACGGTGTTTCTGCAACCGCAACTTAGTGGGATGTGACCACGTGACCGGACATTACTTCAACCATGTAGCTCTGCATGCAGCACTCGCTCCAACAGGACTTTCCAACTTGGCGCGGCCGGCCTTCTTCCGAACTGGCGGAATCCGGCGGCCGATGCATACTGTCGCGGAACTTGAAAACTTCGGCCGCCATCATTTTTGGCGGGCCCGCGTCATGTGCCTGCGTCCATAGGTTACGGGGGGAGTGCCTCAATTACGCTCCCCGTCCTACAGTGAACCGTCACTCTCGATACGGCACGTGGGTGCCCGGATCGTGATTGTACTGAGGCTCGCCGCCAGTGACTACCGGTTGGCAAAGCCCTCAGGGCGTTATGCTGGTGCCGGCGATGATCTCAGATCTCACTTCGGGGAGGTGCAGGACGAAGGGGCAAAACGGGTTCTAGCTCAATTAGGCACCTAACGTCTTTCGAGGAACAAATCGCATCAGCAGAGGTTCGGCTCGACCAACTACGGAGAAGAGCAATGTCTGAGTCGCGCGAATGGCTGATCCAATGGCTGAGGGATGCCCACGCCATGGAAGAACAAGCCGAAACGATGCTATCCGGCCAATTGAACCGGATCGAGAGCTACCCCGAACTCAGCGATAGAATCCGCATCCACCTGGAAGAGACAAGGGAACAGGCCAAGCGGTTGAAGACCTGCCTGGACGGCCTTGACGAGGGCTCTTCCATGCTGAAGGACGCAGGCGGCAAGCTGACCGCGACGGCGCAGTCGCTCAGCGGCGTATTTGCTGGCGACGAGGTCATGAAGGGGTCCCTGGCCAGCTACACCTTCGAGCACATGGAAATCGCATCTTACACCATCCTCATCGCCGCCGCGAATGCAGAGGGCGAAGCCGAGATCGCCCGCGTCTGTGAGCAGAATCTGCGGGAAGAGGAAGCGATGGCTGAGTGGTTGAAGAGCAACCTGTCACAAGTTACGGAAAAATTCCTAACGCGGGCAGAAGCCGATCGCGACAGTGCGAAACGCTGAGTGGACGGCGGTCAGGGACGCGAAAGCTGTTCGACCGCCAGCATCGAGCACAATCGGCATCCGACCGGGAGCTCGAGAAGGAACCTAAGCTGCTATGAGCACGCGTGGGAAAAATTTCCTCGATAAATGGATGGCGGAGCATGTGCCAAATGCGACGACCGACGATCCGCTCGCAATCATCTATCTGTCCGACGCGGCCATGGAAGCTGCAGGGCGCGAAGGCATCTCGCCCGAGGAGATTGAGGATGTCGGTAGCCTGTTGAGGGTGATCCTTACAGCCATGCAACACCGGAGGGGCGGTTTGGCCGACTGAGACCAAGAGGTGCCCGAGAACTGCGATCGGCATCAGAGATCTGCCGGCGCTCCGATCGGTTCGGCCCTGACGCTCCCGCACGGAGTAGGATCTGCAGCTGAAGATGAAATGCACGATGTGCGGCGGCAAGCCGATCACGCTGACCTATTCGCCCGACACCAGCCCGAAAGACCCTCCCCGCAAAGGACGTAGCCGGCCACCAAAAATGGAACCGCCGGACTTCTCCTGACCCTCAAATTTGAATGCGGGCTGGTCTGGCGCAGATCACGATAGGGTATGCCGCATTATCGGTTCGAAGTCGTTTGGAATGGGGAGAGCCTTGGAGACGCCTGGGTGGACCTGGCCACCATCAGCGATGCGCGGAAGGAAGCGCTAAGGGCGCTACACGACATTGCGGGCGAGGAAACGGTGGTCGCCGAGCAGGACCGCAGGCTAGTCGTGTCGGTACAGGACGAAGCTGGCTTGAGTGTCTATTCCGCAACTCTGACGCTGTCGCAGTCGCACTGATGTCTCTCAGAGCAGCAAGTGACGTTTCGCAGCGGTCAATCCAATCTAATCGACTCGTGCCCGACTTTTTCGGGGTGTATTGTCTTGCGGGTGTGGCGTCTCGGGGTAGAGGGTGAACGAATGTGTGAGAGCCTTCATAGTGCTGTCCCGCTCAGGAACGTGCATGCTGGCGTACGGCATAATTGAGCCTGCCGAAATCAACATTCTAGCGAAGGCAGTGAGCGACTACTGCTCAAGTCACAAGATCGAAAGCGTTGATGAGCGCGAGAACGTCGCGCTCAAGGTGATGAGCCTTTTCGGACGCGGGATAACCGATGCTGACCAGCTGTTGGAAGAACTTGAGAAGAACCTAAAGCGAGCCCGCAATGCGACGCCGGGAGAGCCTACTGGAAAAGGCAGAGCGCCACGTCCGCGAGGGCGAGGCGATAATCGCTCGCCAGCGTGAACTCATCGACAAGCTGGTCGAGACGGTCACCCGATAGACGAGGCGCAAGAATTCTTGCGCAAGTTCATGCGGGTGCAGGCCGAGCACGTCGCCCACTGGGAGCGCTTGCTGGAAGAGACCTGGACGCGCTCTTCGAGCCCGCCGCGGGCCTACGAATGAACGTGGCAGGCTTCGGCCCGTCGCCACTCGGAGAGAGGGCTAAGGTCTTTTGGTATTTCGTGGGAACAGAACCGACATCGTGTATGTTAACCATTATCGTCGGCAACTACCAAAGGACGCCGGCGGCTGAGAGACAGCGACCTAGCGCTCCCGTCTGCATCAAGACCGGAGCGAGTCATGTCCGACCATTCCGTCAAGTATTTTTCACGCGCGCGCCTATCCGCGGATGACGTTAGGCTGATTGCTGAAGCGAGGAAGGCGATTGACCGCTCCCAGCAGAGATTGCGGGACACCAGGCCATTGACCGACCCCCACCGGCTAAGCCCGCATCTGACCCGGAACTTTGTGTCCATCGCCGAGACGGGGCACGAATGGCGCGTCATTGTCGAGGAGGCCGGTATAGGCACCGTCATTCGTTCCTTCAGGCATCGCCTGCCGGCCTTCAACTTTGCCCAATGTCAGGTGATGCGGCTTGGTCTCGACAAGATCAGCTCGGTCCACGGTGTCAGCGATGCGTCTTGCATTGCTGTTGGTCCCGAGGGGAACGTAAGACCTGTCCCCCGCCGTTCCAGCTCATGACGCTCGCTGATGACATTGAGATGGTGCGAGGGCACGTCAGGCTCGGCAGACGGCACCTTGCCCTGCAGCGGGAACGGATAGCCAAACTACAACGCCTCGAACTGCCAGCTGCCAAGGCGATTGAATTCCTCGAACTCGTTGAAAGCATGCAGGAGCTTCACGAACTGCACTTGTCGCGCTTGCTGGAAAAGGCAGCGGGGCACGATGCAGCCTAGATATCGGGGGCCCGGCCTGCGAGGGTATCGAGGGGACCATGGGCGCACAGGCCGAGCCTTTGCCCCGTTGGCAGAGGGGCAGGTCTGGATTGTACGCCACCGTTCGGCGACTGACATCAGAACCTTAGGCGTAACTAATAAAAGCCCGCCGCAGCTAATGAGCGTAAGCGACGGGCCTTAGGTTGCCACTGAGACGGCTACATTCCCGAAGGAACCGACCGACTTCTTGTTAATCACTGACCCGTGAATTCGTTCCACAATGGGACGCCTGGAGCCCTGACGGACCTGTGCGGGGTCTTTTGATGCCGAATAACTTGGCGCGAAGCCGGTAGATCAACGGCCGCACATGGGGCCCGATGAAAATGATCGACCTCGCGCTCTCCCGGCCCGATTTCGGCAATCGGCGGGCACAGACCTGGCATCCTCGTCACGGCCGTAGCTTTCTGGCCTGGCGCCCCAGGGCTTTGCGGTTGTTGCCGTGCTGTCGGATCAGTTCCCTGACTGCTCCCGGCGAAATCCGGTGTCGCTTTGCGAAGTATTCAACCTCGTAATCTTGATCCGCTGAGACTCGGTTGCCGTCACTGCCGCCGTATTTGGTCTTGTCGTCTTCCATTGGGGCATTCCTCCTGCCCGAAACACACCGGATCACAAACAAGATGTTCCGGCTGCGGAACACTTTGCGTTCGACCAAGTTGGGTTGCGGCGGCGCGCATCCTCCCAACCCCTATGCAAAGCCGCCGGGCGGAATCTCCGCTCTCCGCAGGCCCGCTCCTGCTCCCATCCGGGGGCGGGCCGTTCTGGCCGCTCCCTTAGAGCGCTAACGCTTTCGGCTGTTCCGCATACCAACCGCAACACTCGCATTGATTCAATATGCACAAGCTGCGCCAAGCGGCCCTGCAGGATTTTCGGTGAAGAACAGGAGGTCACCGCCATAACCCGCTAGTCTCGGGTCGGCGATCGATCTGCGAAGGGGCGCACACACAGCTTTGAGGGAAGATGGACTGGCTTCGGCCGGCGGGCTTTTTTCGTGAGCAGCTGTCTAGTTTCGGTTCAGCCATTGGGTCGTCATCCGTTCAAAAACCCCGTCCCGTAAAAGCAGAAGATGAACGAGCGCAGCACCAATGTGCACTAGCGTTGCTCCGCAAAACGCCCAAAAGAGCGCACTGTGCAGAGCCAGCAGCCGGGCAGTTCCAAGCCACGGAATTTTCGGAGCGAACGGGATCGGCCAATACCCGAAAAGCTTGGGTGTCGACATGAACGGCATGGGCTGATGGCCGAGCCAGCCTGTGGCGATCAACGCGATCAGAATGGCATACAATGCGAGGTGGACAGCCACCGCGGCCGGGCGCTGAGGTTGGGGTGCCTGCGTCACCAACCTAAAAGCCATCCTGCAAAGGCATAGGGCAAAAAGTGCGAGGCCAAGGGACATGTGGGTTGGCATCCATCGCATCGCAACGGCGCCGCGCTCATTCATCGGCCCTAGGGTGATGACGATTTCCCAAACCAATAGCCCGACCGTCAACCAATGCAAAAGCCGCAGGGGCCAAGCCCAAGCAGCTGCCCGGGGATCCTCATTGTTGCTGCTTGTGCTTCGCAAGCCAGTCCTTCAGTTCGGCAATTTCCTTGGTCTGAGCGTCAATGACCTTTCGGGCCATCTTTTTCGTCCAGGCGTTCTTCCCGTGCGCCAGTTCGGCCTTGGCCATGTCGATCGCGCCTTGATGATGAGGGATCATTCCACAGACGAAAGCGATATCAATGTCCTTCGCCATCATGCCGGTCATCATATCGCTCTGCATCGCGCCCATACCGGCCATCATGTCCTTGTGAGCCGCGTCCATTTCCTCGAACTGCATCCCGCCACCTTGGTGGCTCATGTCCATAGCCGCCCCTGTTTTTTTACAAGCTTCAGGCAGCCCGTCCTCCTGCGCCATCGCGGCAATTGTAAGACTGCCGAGTGCAAGGGTGGCTAGGGCAAGACGTTTGAAAGCCATTGGCGTTCTCCTACAAGCTGATGCGCGCGCAGTTTGGACAATGGAAGGTAGGTCGTCCAAACGTATCGTCAACGCGCATATCCTGCGTCGCCAGGCTAGTTCGGCCTGGTTTCCGGGGCGACCAGCGGCCGACGCATGCTCCAGCTTGCCTCCATGACATTCGGCTTTCCCCCTGTCCGGTACAAAAGGCGGCCGGTGTTCAATCTCCGGTCTGAGGGGCGACACTTCGCAAACAGCAGGCGCTGTCTTGTGCCGGCATCGGCCTTCTTCGAGTTCACCGGAACGAAGTACCCGAAGGCAAAGCACCGATTTACTCCCAACGGCGCCCCGTTCATGACAATCGCGGGGCTTTGGCGCGAAGCGGGCGGCAACAACCCGCCGTCCTTTCGCATGCTGACGACCGGTCCTGGCCCGGACGTTGCGCCCTATCACAGCCGTTAGGCCGTAGTTATTCAGCCGGAGAACTGGTCCGCCTGGCTGAACCTGACAAAGCCGGAAGGTGAGTTGCTGCGGCCGCTTCCACCCGGGTCTCTTTTAGTTGAGACGGTTCGTCCTGAGGCACAGTGACCATTCTGTCGCTTTCCATCATCGAGACCTGGCCACTCTGTCGTGTAATCGATCATTCGCCTCCGCCGCAACCGTCCGACAGATTCCAGACATCGACGATCTGTTCGCCCGTGAAGCCGTGCTCGCGGATCAGGTACTTGGCCAGCCCCCCATACACACCCCAGCGCCAGCACTGGCAGCAGCACGGTCCTTTTTCGTTGGAGTTGGCCAATGC
>NZ_RZSR01000170.1:0-8318 GCF_004023265.1 Mesorhizobium sp. M1A.F.Ca.IN.020.06.1.1 | reverse complement strand
TCGCTTTGCCATGCAGGCGAGTGAACCCGTCGGCGCGGTGGTGATCGGTCCGTGCGATGACCCGGATCGAGGCATTCTCGGCGCTTCGGTGGATTCGGACGGCTCGCGTTACGGGCTGATCCAGATTCCTGCCGGTGGAAGCAACAATCCGTTCCATGGCGGCCTCGACCTCGAGCAGACCCGGATGACGATCACCGATGGCCGCGAAGTGTTCGCCAAGGCCGTGGAGATGATGACCGCCTGCTCGAGAGATGCGCTCACTGCTGCCCGACTGAGGCCGCAAGACCTCGATCGTTTCGTGCCGCATCAGGCCAATGCTCGCATTTTCGACGCGGTCGGCAGGAACCTCGGCATCACAGATCACTCGATGGTCAAGACGATCGCCGAATATGGCAACTCTTCCGCCGCGACGATCCCGCTCTCGTTGTCGCTCGCCCATCGGGCGCAGCCGTTTCGGCCTGGCGAGAAAGTCCTCTTGGCGGCAGCGGGTGCGGGTCTCAGCGGCGGCGCGCTTGTCGTGGGAATTTAGCAAAGCAACGCTTGCGCATAGGACTGCTCATGAATGAGACTATGAGAATGGCTCAATACGCAAATAGTCGCCGGCAAGCTCCATAGAGCTGGGTTCCGTGCGGTGCTCCGCGATGTCTAAGTATCGACCCACTTGCTCAAATCGCAGCGCTCATCGAAGGCCAGCAAAACCTCATGCAGAGCGAAAATCCTCAACCGCCCGTTTCAAAGACGCTCGCCCCATTTCGAAACAAGGTGTTTCGCTCAATTTGGACGGCCACCCAGATTTCCAGCCTCGGTTGGCTAGTGCAAACGGTCGCCATCAGTTGGCTTATGGCAACGATTTCAGCGTCCGACCTTATGGTGGCTCTCGTCCAGGCCGCATCCACACTGCCGGTGTTCTTCCTCTCAGTTTTCGCCGGAGCCATTGCCGACAACTTCAGCCGCCGGTGGGTGATGTTTGCGGGACACTGCCTGATAGCATCGGCGTCGATGACGCTGATGATTTCTGTGGGTCTGGGATTTGTCAGTCCTTGGCTGATTCTCGGGTTAGGTTTCCTGGCCGGCTGCGGCTTTGCCTTGAATGATCCGGCCTGGCACGCTTCGGTCGGCGATATCCTTCACAAACGCGACATTCCGGCCGCAGTGACGCTTATGTCCGTCGGATACAACATTGTGCGCAGCGTTGGTCCGGCCTTAGGGGGCGTGATCCTGGCCGTCTTTGGGCCGCTGGCCGCTTTCGCCTTGGCTGCGGTGAGTGATCTGGCGCCTATAAGCGCGATATGGCGCACCAAATGGGAGGTCCGCTCTTCGCCTCTCCCTCGTGAGAGAATGACGACGGCAATTCATGACGGAGTGCGCTTTACGGCGATGTCTTTGGAGATCAGGGCAGCGACCGCCCGAGCAGCTCTTTTCGGATTGGCAAGCATCTCCATTCTGGCGTTGCTCCCTCTCGTCGTCCGGGATCAGTTGAAGAGTGGGCCAATTGTCTACGGCATCTTATTGGCCGGCTTCGGCATGGGTGCTTTCATCGCGGGCATGGGCAACGGCTTCTTGAGGAAGGTCACGTCTCAAAACAGGCTGGTGGCCTTCGCCTCTGTGGCTTGTGCAGTCTGTTGCCTCTCCCTTGCCCTGACATCGTCGGTTCCTGTGGCGGCCATTTCGCTGGCGCTCGGCGGAGCGGGTTGGCTTATCACCTGGACGGGCATTGACGTGTCGGTGCAGTTGGCAAGCCCAAGGTGGGTTGTAGGCCGCACGCTCTCCATTTACTACGCCTTGAGCGCAGGCGGTATGGCTGCTGGCAGCTGGATCTGGGGTTCTGTCGCGCAAAACTATTCCTTGACCTCAGCATTGGAGGGCGCCGCGGGCGCTCTGTTGCTGGTTGCAGCAGCGGGGATCGTGTTGCCGGTCCGTCCCTGGGAAGAAACGGATCAAGAAAGTTCAGTTTTTCATCCGCCGGACGTGGCTCTCGATCTGAAACCCAGAAGTGGCCCTATCGTGGCCAAGGTCGAGTATTTGATATCGGAGGAAAATATCGAGGCCTTTCTGGGCTACATGCGCACGCGGCGACACGTCCAGAGCCGTGCCGGTGCACGAAACTGGACGCTCCAGCGAAATCTGCAAACACCGTCACTTTGGACGGAGACATTCCGCACCCCCACCTGGATGGACTTTCTCCGCCTAAATCATCGACTCACCGCAGCAGATAAGGAAGTCGGCCAGCATCTCCTGTCACTGCATGAAGGAGAGGTGCCTCCGCAGACAGTGCTTTCGATTGAACGAACGACCGAGGCAATTCGTACCCGTACCTCGACAATCTTTTCTCGTCCTCCAAGATGACGCCATCAAGCTGCTATCCAGGGACAGGGTGGATCACCGGTGCTTTGCAGAGCACAGCCTCACGCCGAGAGCAGCGTGCTCCGAGTTGTGCGATCGAGCGCACCCAGGCGAGATGATGATGAACGCGGCGTCAAGTGGAGTCCCCTGCATGCGCTTGCGGAGTCTTCTGCGAGAGCCCATGCCGACGAGCGCCAAACAAGGTCTGATGCCTTCGGAGTCGTGGCCTCAACTCATCGATTCGCGAGAAAAGCATCGAATGCAGCAGCAACGGCGCGAACAACAAAGCGGTGCTCCGGCCGCACGCGGATGAAGCCGTTTTCGACGTCCACGATCCCCTCCTCAGCCAGCGTCACCAAACGCTCAACTGAATCGAGAAAACGAGCTGGTTCGATTTCGTGGGCGGCACAGATGGTCGGCACGTCGGCCTCCAAATCGCACATCAGTCGCTCGATGATTGCTGCGCGCACCCGGTCATCGTCGGTCAGCCGGTGGCCCTTTGATGTCGCCAGACGTCCACTTGCGATGTGCCGGGCGTAAGAATCCCGTGTTACTTCGTTCTGAACGTACCCCTCGCCGACTCGGCCAATAGCCGACGCGCCGAAGCCGATCACGGTTTTGCAAGTATCGGCCGAGTATCCCAGCGAATTACGCCGCAGGCGCCCGGTCTTCTGCGCTAGCGCGAGTTCGTCGTCCGGCAGAGCGAAATGATCGAGCCCGATCTCCCGGTAGCCGGCGCCAACCAGTGTCTCGGCGACAGCTGCAGCCTGTTCGGCGCGAACATCGCCGTCCGGTAGACCTGCCTGCTCGATTAGGCGCTGATTCTTTATCACGGAAGGAATATGCGCGTAGCCGAACACCGCAAACCGGTTGGGGCGCATGGCGACCGCAGCCATCGCGGTCTGGATGCAGGACTGCACAGTCTGTTTCGGGAGACCGAAGATGAGATCGAAGTTGATATGGCCAACGCCATGCCGGCGGAGATTTTCGACGGCAGCGGCCGTCTGCACCTTACTCTGGATCCGATTGATCGCCTTTTGCACATCGGGATCAAAGCTCTGCACGCCGATGCTCGCGCGGTTGACACCGGTAGCTGCCAAGGGTTCGGCCATTTCCGGTGTGAACGTTCGGGGATCGATCTCCACGGCGATCGCAGCAGTTTTGCTGAAAGCGAAGTGGCGGCGTAGAAATTCCATCAGCGCCAAGTGCTCGGCTGGCCCGATAAGGTGAGGCGTTCCGCCGCCGAAATGCACATCGCTCACCGGCAGCCCTTGCCGAACTTGCTCCGACACCAAACTGATCTCCTGACGCAGCACGCCAAATAATTAAGGATCGGGCCGTTGCGACGGGTGACGGCGGTAGGGAAGCCGCAATACCAGCACATGGATCGGCAAAACGGAATGTGGAAATAGAGCGACACCGATTCGTCGGCCGGGAGGCCCCCCAGCCATTCCTCATAATCGTCAGCACCAACCGCCGCAGAGAAGTCTGGCACAGTCGGATAGATGGTATACCAAGGCGGCCGGGGGTCCCGGTACTTTGTCAGGATTGAGGTGTGCAAGGAGCTGTCGTCCCACGTCGCTGATCCATCATTGTTTCGTTGCGCGCTCGTCCTGTCTCTGACCTAAGTCAGTGCGTCCCGCTTTCTCCGCGTTTTCAAGGCGGAGGCGGCGATGTCGCAGTCTCGCTTGGACAGGACGGTATCAACCGAGCGCGCGTGCCATGGTCCGCCTGAGGTGATGGTGCGGTGCCGCATTCAACGTTTGAGTACGTGACGCCGATGCAGTGTGCTTGAGGCGTCTGCGGAAGAACTTTGCAATGCGAAATTCATGTCCGACGCCAAACGTCGCAACGCACCTGTCAAGCCTCGGTCAGACGCCATCCAGGTCCAGCCAGCGGCCTTCCCTGCCGGCCGAAAAACCATACCGGCTTTAGCCACCGAGACGCTCTAAAGCTGACGTCCGCTCATTTGATGAAAGGAAGGCGCCGCTAGGGGGTGCACAAGGCTCCCCAGCTTGACGTCGCTTCGAGCGATGAGCGGCGGTGTGGCTTGTCGTCAAGCGCCGGGCAGCGTGCCCCCTACCGATATCCCGAAAAGATCGACCAAGATCGCCATCCCGACGCCACACGCGGTCTGGATGAGGCCGACCATGAAAATGCGATTGGCGCGTTCGTAGATGGGGCGGCGCAAGGAACTCATGTCGAGCAGCATGGACAGCGCTCTCATCTGCAGTGCGATGCCGAGCAGGATCGGCACTACGGCGAACAGATCGTAGAGTTGCCATGGCAAGGGGTTCGCCGCCCAATGAGTGAGGAAGCCGAGCGAAAAGGCAAGCAGGATACCCACGGCAGTGATTGTGCCGTTGCGGAAAATGGTCTCGATCAGTTCTTCCTTCGGATCGTGCTCGTCCAAGCGGCTTCCTTTCGTTGCTCTTTCCGTCGAGACTAAGTTCTCGAGAATGCTGTTCATCGCCAATTACTCGAGGCGAGCCCTAGGCAACCGTTTCAGGGTGCGATCCCTTCTCGCTATCGGCCGCGCAATGTACCTGCACGGCGAACTTACAGCGGCGAAAAGGTGCTTCGGCCACCATGCGACACATCGGACGTGGACGCCCTCTGTTCCTGGCGCAGCCCTTGCGGACCGCACGCGCGCAGTAATCCTTCTCGGTAGCGCATGAAGCGGCCTCCGTTGCGGTCAGACGGGAAGCCGTCGCTGTTAAACGAGACTGTCACATATCGAACATGGCGAACCGTGTCGCACATTGCTTTTCGCAGTGACCCTCAAAAAAAGTGATTCCAGCGAGACGAAGGCGCGTCGGCCCAATTTTGGTGTCGGCCGCATCTACGCTTCAGGTTGGCATGTCGCTTGCTGCTCTATTCCGAGGCTGCAGCGGTCTGACCGGAGTGTTTCACATATAAACGATAATGAATCTCCTAGCAGAAAACACTATTCTAAGTACATGTGGCTTTTACGCTGGATAACCTCCCATGTCAAGCGCTTTTACGTCCACAAATTGGAGACAACACGTACAAAATTTAGAGTAAAGCTTGCTCTTACGCCTCTATCCTTTTTATTCCTTCATGGAGATCTAGACATGTACATCAAGATTCGTCTTCTCGGCTTAACTGCTCTGATCGCCGCCTCCGTCGTTCGAGCAGCTGGCGCCGAGCGGGAACCGGCCGAGTACATCAAGATCTGCGACGTCCTCGGCTCGGGGTATTTCTATATTCCCAACACCGAGACCTGCCTGCGCATCGGCGGCTATGTCCGTTATGATATCGGCCTGGGTGATGTCCGATCGTATGACAGCGCAAGAACCTCGGATGTGAGAACTGGCGAGGACCAAGGCACTTGGCGAAACAACACACGCTTCACGTTCAAAACTTGGAGCGGCCAGCAGACCGAGCTCGGCGCGTTGACGACCTATACCGAAACCCACGTGAATTTTGGCAATAGCGCTAACTCGCGTGACAGTCCTCAGAACTATGGTTTCAACAGCGGCCTCGCACTGGCTTCTGCCTGGGTCGAGCTGGGGGGCCTGCGAGTTGGCAAGGACGGGTCGGCCTTCGATACGTTTGTAAGCTACGCTGGCAACGTTCTCGATAGTATGCTCGTTCGGTCGGCCGGCTTCGACACCAACGTGGCTCAGTACTACTTCGACGCCGGCAACGGCATTTCGACCGTGATTTCGCTCGAACAAGGATCGGGCTCAGCCGGTACTATCGACAGCTATATTCCGCACGTTGTCGCCGGCTTGAAATACACGCAAGGCTGGGGCTCGATCACCGGCGTCGCGGCTTATGACAGCAACTACGAAGCTTTGGCCGGCAAGATCCGTGTCGACGTCGCTGTCACAAACCAGCTGTCGCTGTTTGGACTGTTCGGCTACGGTTCCAATGGCAGTCTCAACGAGGACTCAAACGGCGCAATCGCCAATCATGTGCGCGGCTCGTACAAAATCTGGAACGGCCAGTGGGCTTTCTGGGCGGGCGCCACCTACGAGTTTGACGAGAAAACTTCGTTCAACTTTCAGGTCTCGAGTGATCAGCTCAAGAATTCTGGTTTGGCTGCAAACGTCGTCTATATGGTCGTTCCTGGCTTCACGGTCACAGCCGAGGTCGATTACGACCGCTACGGCAACTTTGGCGTCGGCCCTGCCGACCCTACCACCGTCAAGGGCACGAGCAAGCCGAACAGCGTCGGCGGCATTCTCCGCTTCCAACGCTCATTTTGAAATCTCTCCAGCCGCGAGCATCTCTGGCAAAGGCACTTGCCTCGACAACGCACGCATAGAGAGCTTCTTTCGCCATCCTTGAAGTCTGCATCGACCGTCCACGGCCCATCGTACCAACTTGAGACTGAAAGGGGTGAGCCCTGTGTAATACAGCCTAGCCCTTGACCTGCCCAATGAACCGGCCAGGGGTGGTCAGTTCAAATTCGGGGCCGTTTAGAGGGCAGTGTGAGGCCGTGTCAGGTAAGTGCCACTGCTATGTCGGGACCGCGACACGCCTGTCGCTGTGGATGGCTGGAATTGCCCTTCGCGGCGCCATTCATTCTCTCAACATTTACGTGATAATGCACGCTTAGTCCGATCCGCGTGGCAGCACCCATCCTAGGTCGCTATCGGGTGGCCTTAAACCTGAACAGCTCCATCGTCGCGGCTGCTGCCGAAGCAGGAGCAATCACAGGGACCCGCACTGGTGCTTGTCAGCCGTCTGACCCGCTACTTCGTCTTAGGAAGAGCATTGTCTTTGCCAAAAGCCGGCCAGTATTTCGAGATTGCCAGTGTGGCGCCGGCTGAAGAGAAATGACCATAGTCGAAATACATAAACTCTCCTCTGTCGGAATAGGGGCAGCGTCCTGCGCTGCACAGGAATTTCAGCGGATCGATGAATGTGGCGCCTTTGGTAAATGAGCGCACACGTTCGTTGATGCCGGGGTACATCGCCATCGGCCAGGACGTATCGTCCAGATTTTGGCGCTTGGCGAAGAACGCAATTTTCCGGACGTCAGTTGGGAACTGCGGAGACTGGCCGATGACAAACACGCGCACGCCCAGGGCACGAAGCGTATCGATTGTTTGCTGAAGACCGTCGAAGCCTCTGACCTCATAGTCACTCCATTTACCGCTGAGGATAACCGTCTTGATGTCCGCTTCCAAGATGATGTCCAAGGCCTTGCGATTGAACCGGACACAATCAAGACGAGCGTAAGAGTAGTAAGAGAGTATCGGCGGGCAGCCGGCGTACGTATATTCCACGATGTTCGCCTGCAACCGATTTATGTTAGCACCCAGGCCGGAAACATAGTGCGCGGCGAAGGAGTCGCCCCACAAAAAAACCGTTGTTGGAAAACCGCGAGTGCGCGTGCAATCCTCCATATTCCAGCTTTCGATCCGGCTGGTGCCCTCGTTGAAACAGATGCCATTCCTCCAGTCCCCGACGGAAATGCGCCGCTGGACATAGTCCGGAAACCGTTGCGGAAAGCCGTTGCCGAGCGCCCCCGCCGCTCCGCCGGCACAAAGAACAACGATCGCGAGCGCTGAAAAGGCAAAGATAGGCCCCGGGGCGGTGAAGGCCCTCTTCTGTCGAAACGGCTGCTCTACAAACTTCCAGGAGAATGCAGCCAATGCGAGGCTTGCTACCAACATCGCACCGGTCATCAAAGGATCGAGTTTTTGGAACGAAAGATAATGCGCGAACGCATTGAGCGGCCAGTGAACAAGATACAAAGAATACGAGATGAGCCCAATCCAGACCAGCGGCCGGACTTCGAGCATGCGGCTGGCGACCGTCGAGGGGGAATTTTGGCCAACATAGATCAGAAGGGCCGTTCCGATGCATGGATACAAGGCGTTGTAGCCTGGGAACGGGTCGCTCTCCGAAAGCGCGAAGAACCCGATGGCGAGAAGGCCAAATCCGGCCAACCCCACCGACTCCATCAGGAATCTGTTGCCCAACGGCGGGGGGCGTTT
>NZ_RZSR01001701.1:0-567 GCF_004023265.1 Mesorhizobium sp. M1A.F.Ca.IN.020.06.1.1 | reverse complement strand
CTGCGCGGCAGCCGTGAAGAAGATCGACAAAAGCACGCCGCTGGAACCGCCCATGGAAGTTCCCAATGTATCGCCGATTGTGGCGAGAGTTGCGGCCTGGTGCGCGAGCGGCAGCGTGCTTGACCGCGTCGACACGCTGCGTGCGCCGGTCGCCACCGTCGATCCCGTGTCGCCGTCGCCGGCTTTGGCGTCGAGGTCATTCAGAGCCTCCTCGAGCGAGATCAGCTTCTCGCAGACCGCAGCAATCAGCCGCTCGGCGCCGGCGTCACGGCTGGCCGCTTTGGCGATGTCGCGACCTGCCGGCTGGGCTATGGTCACCACGACCGGCGGGCGAACCGGCCTGGCCGGCAGCCAGGCATGCGGGCCGACCGGCGCCAGCAGCGCTGCCTCGCGCTCCGCCTCCAGCCTGATCAACGACAGCGAAAAGCCGTTCATGTTGAGCGCGGTCATCAGATGTCCGGGACCGATCGTCAGCCTCACCGCCTTTGCCAGCGGCGAGGCCAGCACGGCATTGGCGATCAACGACATTTCGAGCGGCGGTACCGATCCGAGATTGTTGATCAGCAA
>NZ_RZSR01001700.1:0-568 GCF_004023265.1 Mesorhizobium sp. M1A.F.Ca.IN.020.06.1.1 | reverse complement strand
AAATAGGGTTTTCGGAGCTGGTGTTGCAAATTTGTCGCGACGGCCTTCCTTACCGGGGCGCCAGTCGAGAAATTGGACCGTAACGTCTTGAAATTTCAGGCTTGCAGCGGCGCGCTGGGCACGAAGAGATACCCGTCCGGACCAACGATATAGCATTCGCGCAAGCCATGCGGCTTGTCGATCGAACCGGCCAACACGATGTGGCCGAGTGCTGCCGCCTTTTTTTCGACCGCATCCGGATCGGCGCCATAGAGGCGCAGCTCGATGCCGGCGCCACGCGTTTCGGCTCCGGCAAAGACGCCGGTCATCGGATTGTCGAGATAGGAATGGTCGGCATGCAGCATGAAGATCGAGCCCAGCAGCTCGATGGCCGCGAAATCCTCGTCGGCATAGATGATGCGCGCGCCTAGCACATCGCGGCAGAAAGCCTCCATCGCCGCCATGTCGGTGACAAGCAAGTTGACGCCCAGCCCATGCGGCAGCGAGCGGCCGAAATCCTCGGCCTTCATCCACGGTGTCCCGGTCCGCTTCTTCGCCACGGTGTTGTTCCTCCACATCGTCGATCCTA
>NZ_RZSR01001699.1:0-569 GCF_004023265.1 Mesorhizobium sp. M1A.F.Ca.IN.020.06.1.1 | reverse complement strand
AATAAAAAAACCCGGAAAGGCCCCCTCGCGAACACCGCCGGCCCGCCGATAACGGGAATGTGCCACCCCAGCCAAGAATGCGGCTTCCCAGGGCAAAAACTCGCGATCCATTTCAAGCCTCTCGGCTGCTTTCCTCAGCATTGCTTCGGAAGCAACCAGGGGAGCAAGCTCGGACCAGACGATGCTGTTGATGACCAACGCGCCATCGCGTCGGCAGGAGATAATCGCGGACGAAGACCATTCCGTCAGCGGCCCAGCCGGACCCCAGACGTCAATGAGCACGTTGGTGTCAATCAACGTCGAGATTTTCACGTGGTCCCCTCAACCACTCCATGTACTCGTCCGTCGTCATGCCGCCCAAATCCAGCGTCCCCTCCATCTTGCCGAGGACCTCTTTGAATTTGCGGGCAGCTTCCTCCTCCGAAATGTTTTCGTTGACGGCGACAAGCCGGGCGCCCTCGTCAGTAGCCACGAACTGGACCTCCGAACCCGGGCCTATGCCCAAGTGGTCCCTTATTTGTTTGGGGATCGTGACTTGCCCTTTGGTGGTCACACGCATGGTAATACTC
>NZ_RZSR01001698.1:0-569 GCF_004023265.1 Mesorhizobium sp. M1A.F.Ca.IN.020.06.1.1 | reverse complement strand
CGTCGGCGCCGAGCAGTTCGACGCCGACGGCTGGTTCGACACCGGCGACGTCGCCCATATCGACGCCAGCGGCTATATGCAGATCACCGACCGCGCCAAGGATGTCATCAAATCGGGCGGCGAGTGGATCTCCACCATCGATCTCGAGAACCTGGCTGTCGGGCATCCCGATGTAGCGGAGGCGGCGGCCATCGGCGTGCCGCACTCCAAATGGGGCGAGCGCCCTCTGCTGGTGGTCGTGTGCAAGCCGGGCAAGGAGCCGAGCAAGAGCGATATCCTGACCTTCATGAGCGGCAAGGTGGCCAAGTGGTGGATGCCCGACGACGTCGCCTTCGTCGGCGAGATTCCCCACACGGCGACGGGCAAGATCCAGAAGACCACCTTGCGCCAGCAATTCAAGGAGTATCGGCTGCCGACGGATTGAGGATTGTTAATCTTTCGGCTTCAAGGCTGGCGCAAAAAGCTCTAAGTCTCGATGCGGACTGGGGTAATGCGGCAGACGATGGCTACAATTCCTGAACGGCAGACGTCGAGGGCGGCCGGCTGGTCGCGGCGGATCGGGGCATTCT
>NZ_RZSR01001697.1:0-569 GCF_004023265.1 Mesorhizobium sp. M1A.F.Ca.IN.020.06.1.1 | reverse complement strand
GAATAGAGATTTGCAGCGATCCTTCGCCGGCGTCTCAAAGCCGCTCCGCAGCCGCAGGCCGGTCCAATCCCTAAGCTTATGCCTTCAGCCGGCTGGTCGCCGTCTCCGCCATCGCATCCGCCAGGCTCATGCTCCATTGCCTGCGGCAATAGTCGCGGAAATCGAAGCAGGGCAGGCCGGGACAGACTTCGAACTCGATGAGATGGACGGTGTCGTCGGCCTCGACCCTGAAATCGACCGAGAAGACGTCCTTCAGGCCAAGCCCGGCGATCAGCTCCTGCGCGATGGCGCGGATCGCGCGATCGGCCGCCGGCTGGCTGGCGGCGGCCTGCTCGAGCTCCGGCTCGGCATAGGTGCCTGCGTCCCTGGCGGCTTGGCCGCTATCGCCGTAGAGCGCCATGGAGTCGGCCATGGTCTGGAAGTCGCCGCCGGACTCGACGAAGGCGATGCCGAGCGCCTCGACGCCGGTATCCGGCTTCAGACCGAGGAAGCTTGCCCGCACATTACGGCCGGCGACATAAGGCTGGACGACGACATCGTCGCGATAATGGTCAAAGACCCGCCGGCTG
>NZ_RZSR01001696.1:0-570 GCF_004023265.1 Mesorhizobium sp. M1A.F.Ca.IN.020.06.1.1 | reverse complement strand
GCGAAGATTCCGGTCGAAGAGCGGGATCAGCCGCTCGGCCTCGATGAACTCGATGCCGTCATCGCCGCCGAAATGCCGGCGCTTGTAGTGCCACCAGTCGGGATTGCCGACCGGGTGGCATTGTTCCGAATAGACGACGAGGGGGCGGGCGCCTTCGGCGAGCTTGCCGTTAGAGAGAATGTAGACCCCCTCGTCACCGACCAGCCAGATGCCGGGCATCTCGCCCTCGCCGGGGCGCGTGCCGTAATAGGGATTGCGGAACCCGCCATTGGCGGCGGCATCGGCAATGCCGCGATCGATGACCTTGCGGACCGCAAGGATGGGAAAGGTGAACATCGCCCGCACCTCACGCCGCCGTCTTGAGCGGCAGGTGCCTGAGATGCACCGGCAGCTTGGCCGCGATCTCCTCGTCGTTCAGCTCGTCGAGCAGCTTGAGTTCGGTCCGGCCCCGGCCATAGACGAGCACGGTCCGCTTGCCGCGATGCTCAGGAAGGAAGCGCTCGCCGGCATAGCCGCGATAGTCGTCATGGGTGGCGCTCCAGATATGCTCGAGGCGCTCTTCATGCGTCA
>NZ_RZSR01001695.1:0-570 GCF_004023265.1 Mesorhizobium sp. M1A.F.Ca.IN.020.06.1.1 | reverse complement strand
GCTTCGGCGGTCTCGAGCGTCGGCGGCTCGCCCGGACGCATGACGCGGTAGATGTCGAACAGCGCGTCCTGGCGGCTCTCGTTCTTGTCGACGGCGAGCGTGTTGCGAATGTAGGCGCCGACATTGACGTGGTCGATGTCGAGGATCTGGATCTCGTCCTCGCCGGTGCCGAGCAGCACCTTCAGCGTCTTCTCGTCGATCTCGTCGCCGGCCTCGAGGAAGATCTCGCCGGTGGCGTAGTTGACGATGTCCTCGGCCAGGTAGTTGCCGAGCAGGTCCTCGTCGGTCGCCTTGATCGCCTTGAGACCCTTTTCGCCGAGCTGGCGGGCCTGGCGGGCGGTGATCTTCTTGCCGGCCTCGACGACGATCTCGCCCGTGTCGGCGTCGACCAGGTCGCCGACAGCCTTGAGGCCGCGGAAGCGCTCGACATTGAACGGGATGCGCCAGTGGTCGCCGGCACGCTTGTAGGTGATCTTGTTGTAGAAGGTCGACAGGATCTCTTCGCCGTCCATGCCGAGCGCCATCAGCAGCGACGTCACCGGAATCTTGCGGCGGCGGTCGATGCGGGCG
>NZ_RZSR01001694.1:0-572 GCF_004023265.1 Mesorhizobium sp. M1A.F.Ca.IN.020.06.1.1 | reverse complement strand
GTGCGCCGACAGATTGTAGGCTGTCGAACCAGCGGGTGTCGCGATCATGACGCCGTCGCAGTTCAATTCCTCCAGCCGCACCTGCTCGTCGACGGTGATGCGTATTTTCGCGGTCTGATAGGATTGGCGCCAAAGCGCCACTTCGTTGATCGCCAGCGCCGAGATCGTTTCGCCCTCGTGAGTCACCGCCTGCATTTCCAGTGGGCGGATCGTCTCGGATACCGCTTTCGAAATGCGTTCATCGAGACCGCCGGCCCGATATTCGTTCATCAGGAAGCCGATGGTGCCACGGTTCATCCCGTAGACCTTCTTGCCCGTGCTCATCGTGTCGCGCAGCGTCTGCAGCAGGAAGCCGTCACCGCCGAGCGCGATGATGATCTCCGCCTCGGCGACTGGTATTTGCCCATAGCGCGCCGACAAGGTTTCCAGCGCCGCGCGGGCGTCGTCGGTGTCGGAAGAGACGAAGGCGAAACGGCTGGTTTCTTTGCTCATGGATCCCGAACGGCGACCGCTACCGCCTGCCGGTCGCGCAGGCGACGGCGTAGCATGCGCCGACCGCATCTGCAAAGGGC
>NZ_RZSR01001693.1:0-573 GCF_004023265.1 Mesorhizobium sp. M1A.F.Ca.IN.020.06.1.1 | reverse complement strand
CCCGGGGACATGGCATTGGTCTGCCGTTTGCGCCTGCCGTCAAGGCAGGAGCATGGCCGCTTTTGGCCGAACGCTACCCCGATCTCGACGCTGTTCCGGTTTGTCGCCGGCCAGACCGCAGGCGAGTTCGGTTTGCGGTGCCCAGCGAGGTCGTGCCGTCCTCTCCCATACCAATCGGCTATGCAATCCAGCTTCGTCGAGGTCGCGACGCGAAAGCTTGCCTCGAGCCGATCGACCCGGCCAGCGCATTGCGTGTGCTGCTCAACGGGGCGTTCGCACCCGGCCGAGAGTTGAGTGGCAGTGCCTTCGACACTCTGACCGAAGTCATCGGATCGGCGGGCACCTATTGCCTGAATTATTCGAAGCTCGATGATGCAGTAGAGCTGATCACGAAGGCATGCCGGTGAGACACAGAGGCAACGCGCTCGAGGCTCTGATCGCCGGACTTCGCGGCAGTCCGGCCGACCGGGCCGATTGGCACGCCGTAATCGCCCTGGCCAATCGCACTTTGCTCACGCCGGATTTGTTCTCCTCCCTCGCGCGCGCCGGCCAGATCCACCGGCTACCGCAGGA
>NZ_RZSR01001692.1:0-573 GCF_004023265.1 Mesorhizobium sp. M1A.F.Ca.IN.020.06.1.1 | reverse complement strand
ATCCAGATCTCCGGCGTCGGCACGCTGCTCACCGGCGTCAACCTGGCGACCACCATTCTCAAGATGCGCGCGCCGGGCATGGGCTATCTGCGCATGCCGATGTTCTGCTGGACATCGCTCGCCTCCAACCTGCTGATCGTCGCGGCCTTCCCGATCCTCACCGCCACGCTCGCCATGCTGACGCTCGACCGCTACCTCGGCTTCCATTTCTTCACCAACGAAGCCGGCGGCAACCAGATGATGTTCATGAACCTGATCTGGGCGTGGGGCCATCCGGAGGTCTACATCCTGGTGCTGCCCGCCTTCGGCATCTATTCCGAGATCTTCTCGACCTTCTCATCGAAGCCGCTGTTCGGCTACCGGTCGATGGTCGCGGCGACGCTGTTCATCTGCATCGTCTCCTTCATGGTCTGGCTGCACCACTTCTTCACCATGGGCGCCGGGGCCGACGTCAATGCCGCCTTCGGCATAGCCACCTCGGTCATCGCCGTCGGCACCGGGGTCAAGATCTACAACTGGCTCTTCACCATGTATGGCGGGCGCGTGCGCTTCGACACGCCGATGCTGTGGGCG
>NZ_RZSR01000169.1:0-8332 GCF_004023265.1 Mesorhizobium sp. M1A.F.Ca.IN.020.06.1.1 | reverse complement strand
GCCGAGCTGCGGCCATACCGGCCAGCCGGAAGCGCCCGGTGCCAGCGGATCCCCCGCCGGCCCGTCATGACGCACGAAGGCCACCTTGCGGCCGGTTTTGCGCGCCCAATCGATCAATTTTCGCGCGCGCTCGGCAATGACGTCGGCATCATGGATCGGCGGATCGAAACGGCCGTCGAACATGCCGGTCTGCAGGTCGATGACGATCAGCGGAGCGGCGGCCGAGGGAGCGGTATCTGGCATGGGCGCGAAGATAGCGGAGGTGGGGGGTGGGTCAAGGACGCGGAGCGTGATCCCGCCCTTGTGGCAGATCGACAGTTCGGCGCCGCTCGCCACAGCTTGGATTCAGGGTACGAGCTAGAGCATTCTGCTAGCGGTTCCTCAGAACATAGACGCTGCCAGCAAGGAGGCCCACCGCTATGGCGAACAACACGAGAGCAATAGCGATCCGCCAGGCAACATCCAATGAGCGGCGACCCGGCAGCGAACTGCCGGCTTCGCGCAGTGTTCCAACGGCTACCTTAAGAATTTCCAGGGCGAGAACTACGCAGACCGCAGTAGTTGCGAAAGCCAGCAGCATCTTCGGTGCAGATGGATGATTGTATAAACCGACGATGGACTCACCCAAGCGGTAAAGGGCGATGGGCGCATATCCCATGGCCGCGAAAAGGCCGCCGCCCACCGCAAAGTACATGGCCAGGCGCCAGAGCCAGTCTGAATGTCGCCTGCCGGCCGATTTCCGGGCCCGATAGTCGAGCGCCGCAAAGCAAAGGGTCCCAACCGACCAGCAAAGTCCGATCCACCAATTCATGGATGTATTCTATTGTTCCGCTGGTTAGTTTGAGATTAAGGACGCCCGCCTCCTACAGGCACGGCACCGCTGCCGGAGCGCTCAATCTTCTTCCAGCACCCTCATCCGTCTCGGCGCTACCCGCCGATCCTCTTTCTCCCACAAGGGGAGAAGATAAGCGCCCTACCCAATCCCGCCGGTCACAACATAAGCCCCGCCAACTCGCCGATCCGGCAGCCTCACGATCGCCGTGACGATCGAGCCGTAGGCGCGGCGCCAGACGCTGTGGAAGCCCTGATGCGTCGCAGCCGGCACGACGGCCCGGCCGGTGTGGCGGTTGCCGCTTCCCTGCATGGCGACCGGTTCGCCGTTGACGTGGACTTTCACGGCTGCATCCGGCCCGGCCTCGCCCGCGTCGATCTCCAGCGCGATCGCGATCTCGTCCGTGTCGCCGGCATGGATTGTCTCGGCGGTGAGGGCCAGCATAAGCAGCGCTTCGCTGGGGCGACCCAATGTGCCCTCGCTCCGTTCAAACACATCATCGGCCAGCGGCGGCGTGCGTGGCGGGACGGTGCGGCGCTGGGTGGCGCGCTCGTAGCCGCCGGCCATCGTCAGCAGCGCCACGTCGTCATAGGCCTTGCCGGCGAAGGTCAAGCCCACCGGCATGCCGATGTCGGCCATGGTGCCCATCGGCACCGTCACCGTCGGGATGCCGAGATGGCGCCAGACCAGATTGCCGTTGGCGACCCAGGTGCCGTTGCGCCAGGCAAGATCGGCGGAGGCCTCGTTGACATCCGCATCGGCCGGGCCGACATCGGCGACGGCCGGCAACACCACCGCGTCGACGCGGTTGGCGTCAAGCCAGTTCTCGAAGTCGATGCGGCCTGTCTCTTCCAGCCCCTTCAGCCCGTCCTCCATGGTGGGAATGGCCTCGAGCGGGCTCACCCCGTCCTTCGCCCGCTCGACATAGTCCGCTAGGTCGAAGCCGTCGTCGCCATAGCGGTCGGGCAGCGTGCCCGGCGGCTGTGGAAAGATTTTCGGGCCATCGACCGAAGCGAGATCGGGAATCGCGGGATCAGCATTGGCGCGCAGGAAATCGTCCCACGACCAGATTGACAGGTCCCAGATCTCGCGGTTTGCAAATTCCTCCGGCACCAGGCCGCGATCAACCATGGAGCGCGCGCCCGGACGGTCGCGCTCATAGTTCGATACGACGGGGAAATCGACCTCGACCACCTCGGCCCCGAGTGCCTGCAGGTCATGCGCGGCCTGCCGCCAGAGCTCCAGCACCGAGGCGCGCGTCTCGATCGGCCGGCCGGCGCCGAGATCCTTGCCGATATACATTTTCGGCACGCCGAGCCGCTTGCCCTCAAGCGCGCCTTGCAGGGGAAGCCCGGTATAGCTCGTCGGCCTCAGCGCTGATGCCCTCGGGATCGAAACCCAGGGCTGCACGCGCCAGAAGTCGCCGCGCGTGTCATGGTCGTCGGCGACGATGACGTCGAGCAGCTCCAGCATGTCCGGCACGCTGCGCGTATGCGTCACCACCACATCCATGGTCGGCACCAGCGGCCAGTTGCCGCGCACCGAGATCACGCCGCGCGAAGGCGTGTAGGCGACCAGCGCGTTGTTGGAGGCGGGCGCGCGGCCGGATGACCAGGTTTCTTCGCCGAGCCCGAAGGCGGCGAAACTGGCGGCCGTCGCCGTGCCCGAGCCGTTCGACGAGCCGGAGGCGAAGGCAGCCGTGAGATAATCCTTGTTGTACGGGCTCTCGGCGCGACCATAGGCGCCGCGCTGCATGCCGCCATTGGCCATCGGCGGCATGTTGGTGAGGCCGATGAGCACCGCGCCCGCGGCGCGCAGCCGGGCAATCGTGAAGGCGTCCTCGCTGGCGATCAGATGCTCGAAGGCCGGCGAGCCGGCCGCGACCGTCAGGCCTTTCACCTTGTAGCTGTCCTTGGCGGTGTAGGGGATGCCGTCCAGCGGTCCAAGCGTTTTGCCCGCGCGGCGTCGGCGGTCGGAAGCTGCCGCCTCCTCGAACACCTTTGGATTGAGGATGGGCACGGCGTTCAGCGCTATGCCGTGGCGGTCGTAGTGGGCGATGCGCCGCAGGTACGCGCCGGTGAGCTCGACGCTTGTGACTGTGCCGTCTTCCAGCGCGCGGCGCAGGTCGGCGATCGAGGCTTCGACTATATTCATGGCTTGGCGAACCTCTTGTCAGCAATCACGCGTCCGGCGAAGGCGTAGTCGCGAAGGCCGCGTTCCTCCGCACGCCCCTGCTGCCCTGCCGGGCATCTCCCCGCAAGGGGGAGATTGATGTCGCCCAGACATTCACCAATCACCAGCATGCCGCAAGGCACCCACCTCTCACAGCGTCTTGCTGTCGAACTGGCCGCTTTCCTTCATGAGCTCGATGTAGGTCTTGGCCTGGGCGTTGCCGTGCTCGGCCGCCTTGAGGAACCACTTGGTTGCTTCCGGGTAGTTCGGCTTGCCGTCAATCCCCCGCAAGTAGAGCGTACCAAGGCTGAACTCGGCATCGACATTGCCAACCTGGGCTGCTTCAAGCCACCAGGTCTCGGCGGCCTTGTCGTCCCTTGCGACGCCTACGCCGTTTGCATATGCATAAGCCAGGCTGAGCTTCGAATTTAGCTTTCCCTGCCGTGCGGCCTTGAGCCACCACGCAATTGCATTAGCCTTGCTCTCCGAGACACCGGTACCCGTGGAATAGGCGTTCCCGACTGCCTCCTCGGCCTCTGCGTTGCCCTGCTCAGCAGCCTTGCTCAACCAAGCGAGTGCCTGGCCGTCGTCCCGTTTGACGTCCTGGCCCAATCCATACATCGTGCCGATATTGTATTGCGCGACGGCATGCCCCTTAACCGCGGCTTTCATCCACCATTGGAAGGCCAATCCGCCATCCCGAGCAAATCCGCGGCCTTCATGGTACAGAATGCCTAGCTGATATTGGGCATCGGCATTACCCCCGTCGGCTGCCATCTGCGTCCATTCGGCGGCCAGCCGGTCATTATTCTCGACACCTTCGCCGAGCAAATAGGCCCGGCCAAGATTGTAGCCGGCTTCGGCATTTCCTGCCTCGGCGCCCTTGCGCCACCAAACCGCGGCTTGAGCGTGGTCCTGCGGAACACCCGCGCCAGCGGCATACATCCCGCCGAGCGCGGATTGCGCCAGAGGAGTGCCTTGATCCGCTGCCTTGTTCATCCAGTAGAATGCCTGGGCGTCGTCCCTGGCAATGCCATTTCCCGTGCGATACGCGTTCGCGAGACTGTACTGTGCCACCGCAACGCCGCTGGCCGCGGCCTTGATCCACCATTTGACCGCCAACCGGTCGTCCCGAGCAACGCCGAGGCCTTGGTGGTACAGAATGCCGAGTTGCCCTTGAGCGTCTGCGTTGCCTGCGTCCGCCGCTTTGAGCCACCAGGCTGCACCATCCCGGCTGCTTTGAGCAACGCCCCTGCCCTTCAAGTACGCATTCCCCAGCAACAACTGTGCTTCGGCGTTGCCTTGCTCCGAAGCTTTGCGCCACCAGGCAACGGCTTGAACATCATCCTGCCGTACGCCCATGCCAAGCCAGTACATCGAACCCAGGCTTGATTGTGCTAAGGCGTCCCCCCGGTTGGCCGCCCTGCTCATCCAGAGGAGTGCCTGGGCATCATCCTTGCCAACGCCCTTTCCAGTAGCATACGCGGTGCCGACACTGTATTGCGCCTGCATGACGCCACCGGCAGCGGCCTTCATCCACCATTGAAATGCAAGGCTGTCGTTCTGTGTCAGGCCCTCACCCAGATGGTAGAGGACGCCGAGCATCCATTGGCCGTCCGCGTTTCCCTGATCTGCAGCCTTGCGCGCCCATGTGGCGGCGAGTTGGCTGTCTTTCTCTACGCCTAAGCCGAACTTGTACGCCCTGCTGAGGACATAAGCGGCTTCTGAATGCCCTTTGTCGGCCGCCCTGCGAGTCCAGATCGCTCCTGTTTTGTCGTCTATCTTGACGCCCAGACCGCTATAATAAGCCTGACCGAGGCTGTATGCCGCCTCGACGCTTCCTGCATCGACCGCTTTGCGCCACCAATAGACCGCCTGTTCAGCACTTTTGACCACCCCCTGACCTTGCAAATAAAGGACGCCGAGCTGGTATTCGCCATTTGCATTGCCCTTATCCGCCGCCTTCCTCGCCAAACTGGCCGCAAGCTGATCGTCCTTCGCGACACCACGTCCAAGAGAATAAGCTTGGCTAAGCGACGCTTCAGCCTCCGCAATTCCGCCGTCAGCTGACTTGCGCCACCAGTAGACCGCCTGCTCGTCGTTCTGTGCGGTTCCCTCACCACGCCAGTACATTGCGCCGAGATAGCCCTGAGCATCCCGGTTGCCCATGCTCGCCAGCACCGACAGCTGACGAAATTCTTCCTCATAATCCTTAGCTAGGTGCGCCGCCTGTACTTTCCTTATTGCCGACCATTGCGCATAGTAATTTCTCAACGGTCCAAGCAGCACATAAGCGGCCAGCAATGCCAGGATTATGAAAAGGATTCTTCCGTGGCGCCGCACAGGCGCACTGATGACAGTTGTATTCGCGTCCAGAGACCCGTCGTTATTGCTCATAGTACCCGCCCCACTTGCAACC
Organism: Mesorhizobium sp. M1A.F.Ca.IN.020.06.1.1; assembly: GCF_004023265.1. Lineage (NCBI taxonomy): Bacteria > Pseudomonadati > Pseudomonadota > Alphaproteobacteria > Hyphomicrobiales > Phyllobacteriaceae > Mesorhizobium > Mesorhizobium sp. M1A.F.Ca.IN.020.06.1.1. Next base: position 2,909 of record NZ_RZSR01000169.1, on the reverse strand, counting down.
ACCAGTAATTAGTAGCGCAAGCAGAGCCGTTCTGGAATATCCGTGGTTGCGAATATCTCGATCACTCCGGCGCGCCGGCGAACAGCACCGTGCCCTCCCCTCCTGCCGCCGGCCAGTTGCGGATGGTGCCGTCGAGGCCGCCGGTGAGAAGCGTGCCGTCGGCGGCGAAGGCGACCGAGTAGATCGGCCCGGTGCCGGGGTCGAACTCGGCGATCTCGGCGCCCGTATCCATATTCCAGATCCGCGCCGTGCCGTCGAGCGAGGCGGAGCCGAGCCGTTTGCCGTCGGCCGATAAGGCGAGCGCATAGACGGTGCCGGAATGACCGTCGAAGCGGCGCACTTCCTTGAAGGTGTCGAGGTCCCAGAGTTTTATCGTGTAGTCGCCACTGCCGGTCACCGCATGGTGGCCATCGGCCAGGAAGAGCGCGCCATAGGCGCCGCGCTCGTGGCCGTGCCAGCTGCGCAGCTGCTTGCCTGCAAGCATGTCCCAGAGCTTCAGTTCGCCGTCGATGCTGCCGGTGAGCGCCCTGGTGCCATCTGGCGAGATGGCGACGGAACTCACCGACCAATCGTGGCCCGGCAGGACATGCAGCACCGTGCCTTTCAGCAAATCCCAGATGACGACGGAACCGGTGTCGTGGCCGCTGACGGCGAGCTTGCCGTCGGGGCTGATCTTCAGTTGCCGGACGCCGCCGTTCGCTCCGGACGAGAAGACGTGCAGCACTGTGCCATCGGAAAGCTGGCGGAGCACGATCTCGCCATCGTCGCCGGCGGTGAGCGCGTTTCTGCCGTCGGGCATGAAGAGTGCGCTGCGCGCCATGTCCTTGTGGACGCCGAGGTCGCGGATCAGCCGCTTGCCGTCGATATCCCAGAGCTTGATCATGCGATCGGTGCTGGCGCTCATGATCTGGTGGCCGTCGGCCGACACCGCCAGCCAGACGACGGCATCGCGGTGGCCTTCCGGCGCGGTCGGCTGGGCTGGGGGCGGTGGCCGAGGCGGCGCCAGCGTCTGCGGCGGCGTGGCCGGCGCCAGCGCGGTCTGCCAGGCCGGCGTTGTTGCAGGCTGCGCCCGTGCGGCGGGCTGCGGCGGAGCGGCCGCCGGCTCGGACGGTCCGGCCGTGGGCGCCGGCGCGACAGGCGCGGAGGCCGGCTCGGTCCCAGGCTCCGCCGGAGCGACGGCGACTTCCCTGGCCGGCGCGGCCGCATCGCCCCCTGTTTCCCGCCACCGGCCGAACTGGTCGGCGAGGATGACGACAAGGGCAATGAGCGGCACGGCAAGCGCGATGCGGCGCAGCCGCGGACGCCCGGCCGGCACGATCTCGGCGTCGCGGCCGAACAGCGGCGCCGAAGGCTCATGCCTTGGCGCGCCCGGCAGCAGGCCGGCGAGGAACGAAAGCCCGGCGAGAATCGAAAGCATGCCCGCAGCGCCGAAGATCCCGGCGCTCGTCGCGGCCGGGGGCTTGCCGCCCAGCACCAGATAGAGCTTGGCGAAGCAAGCGAAGCCGACGACGAGCATCGCCAGAGCCAGCAGCCTGTCGGTCGATCTTTTCATCGGCATCCCCCAGGCGCCTCCACTCCAACTGGCGGAAGGCGCATCGGCCATTCTAGCCGAGCTTTTCGCCGGGGCTAAGTGCAAGAGATCACACGAAGAAAGGTAAACGTGCTTTGGCGCGACGTGACTTCTTCAATCCCGCCGCCGGCCGAATTTCGGCTTTACTCAGCCGGCCGGCCAATATCCCGATGCTCAGAACCGAAGCGTGATGTCTTTCGCTCCATAAACAAGCGGCCCGTGAGCAGAAAGCCACACTCCCCAAGAATAACAAGCTCGACTACCCGCGCTGGTTGACAGCAAACGCTCTTATGACATTATCCGCCCGGGATTTTCAGGAGAGCCACAGCATGAAGAAGATTTACGAGAAGCCTGTGTTGGTCCGCAAAGGCAAGCTTTCGACAATTGTCGCCGGCGGTCCTTCTACTGTTATCAATGGCGGCGGCCCGGCGAGCTGATCTGCCGGACAATCTGCTGTTAATGCCTGCCGACCCTGGCTCCTTCTTGCGATCCAGGAAACTCGCGGAACCGGCCATGAAGAAAACCTATGAGAAACCAAGGCTGGTCAAGAAGGGCAGGCTTTCGGCAGTCACCGCCAACGGCGCCACTTCGCTCACCTTCTGACCATTACAGCGCGTTGCACCGAAATTCAGGCAACGCGCTGCAATTCCTTGTTTTGATGCACTTCTTCTCCCGAAGCTGCGGCATCCTCTGGGCGACCCAGTTCGCCTTTGCTTGACACATGTCCCCCGCAAAGCCGCCGCGCTTTAGCAGACATGCATCAGAGCGCCAGCACGAGATCATCCAACACCATCTGCCAGTGATGCTTGGTCGATAGACGCACGCGCGTCACCGCCTTCAGCATCGGCGCGTATTGAACCGGCGCCAGCGCCGACAGCGTGACCTCGTCGCGCGCGATCAACTCGTCCCCCAGCCAGCTTTCGACCAGCGCGCTCTCCCCTTCCGAGCGCAGCCATGCGGCGGTCAGCATCACCGAATGGAAGCCGAAAGGCGCCGCACGGCCGAACTCTGCCGGATGGCCGCTGCTGGTGTAGGCGATATAGGCGCCCGAGACGTTGCCGTTGACGTAGCCTTCGCTGTTCCTGGTGTGGTCACGCGACATGGCGTTGAGATTATACCAGTCGAGCCCGGCGTACCCGGAAGGAATCTTGCACAGGCCGCGCGTGGTGATGTCGTCGAAGCCGATGGTGCTGAGCGCCGCGTCGGGCTCAAGCGCCCCGGACGCAAGCAAGCCGAGGTCGGCCGGATAGGCCGACAGCGCGAGGCGCCGGTCGAACCCGCCGCCGGCGATCACGACCTGATCGGCCTCGGCGGCGAGCGGGAAGCGGAAGGTGGTGGC
>NZ_RZSR01001691.1:0-581 GCF_004023265.1 Mesorhizobium sp. M1A.F.Ca.IN.020.06.1.1 | reverse complement strand
CGTCGGCGTCGTGGAAGCAGAAATAGGGGACGCCGAGCAGCGAGAACAGCTCGAAGGCGACGTCGGCCTTCAGTTTCGCCAGTTCCATCGTGTCGATGTCGCCGGGCCTGGCGAACCAGGGGCGGTCGAAGGTTTGGCCGCCGAACGGGTCGCCGCCCTGCCAGGCGAAGGAATGCCAATACGCGACGGCAAAGCGCAGATGGTCCTCCAGCCGCTTGCCACCCACCACTTCGTCCGGGTTGTAATATCGGTAGGCCAGTGGATTGGTCGAATCCGGCCCTTCATACTTGATGGTCTTGATATTGCCGAAAAATCCGCTGCTCATGGTTTCCTTCCTCTCCAACTGCTTTCGCCGATTACCTCAGGCGTAATTGGTTTGGCGCTTCCGTGGGTCCAAAAGGGTCATGTCGAAACGATCCAATGAAGGATGAAGACCATGACCGACCTCAACACGATCGCCCGCAACTACATCACCGCCTGGAACGAGAGCGATGCGGCGCGCCGCAAGACCCTGCTCGAGGCCGCCTTCACCAGCGACGTCAGCTATCGCGACCCGATCATGCAAGGCGACGGCCACGACG
>NZ_RZSR01001690.1:0-581 GCF_004023265.1 Mesorhizobium sp. M1A.F.Ca.IN.020.06.1.1 | reverse complement strand
GTTCTTGCATTTCGTAAAACAAGTCGTATGGCTTGTGGCTTGCAAGGATCTCTTCACATTCTTTATCCCCCCAGCTTATGCGCCTTTCAGCACCGCTCCGAGCATTAGCTTCCTGACCTCCCGTGAGCCACTCCCCGGCATAGCTCGCCTGAAACATTCCGCCCAAAAAGAAGCCGTCATGGACGGTCGAGGCTCCAGCCATGACGATGGCCTTTAAGTGCGGCGGCTGTTCCGCACCAACAAGGTAGCTCATGATGGCAGGATTTGAGTTTCCGATCATGCCGACGTTGCCCGTGCTCCACGGCTGCACTCCAGCCCATTCCACGATCTGGGCGCCATCGGGCCCTTCGTTCGGTCTGTACGGAGCGAAGTTGACTCCTTCGGAGCATCCAGTACCTCGAGCGGTCGCACCGACAACCGCATAACCCGCCTCCAAGAACTGCTTCGCAGTTTGAAACGACATCCCGCTATCACCGTAGAGTGAATACTGGAGCAACACAGGGTAGCGCCCTTCTTTGTGCGGCCGCCAGACAACAACCGCTAATCGGTCCCCGTCTTTCATTCGTACATAGCCATGCTCC
>NZ_RZSR01001689.1:0-581 GCF_004023265.1 Mesorhizobium sp. M1A.F.Ca.IN.020.06.1.1 | reverse complement strand
TGTCATAGCGGTCCTTGCCGCCGTCCTCGCGTTGGTCGGCCTCACCGTCACCTGGTTCGTCTCCGTGCCTCAGCCGCCGGCGGCGCTAAGGTCGGCGCCGACGGTCTCGGACGAGCGGCGCCAGCGCACGGAAGACTTCTTTGGCGGCGATCCGAACCGCTCCGTTCGCGACGGGCAGGAGATGAAACCCCAATGGTAGTCGTCCGCCCATCCCGCACGCTGGAGATCACCTTCATGGTCATCGGCCTGATCCTGCTCGCTACCGCACCGGCGCTGGCGCAGCAGGGCAACGTGCTGACCACGCTCGAGAACCAGGTCTCGGTAGCCGCGAAGGGCTGGGAGGCGACGGTAATGGATGCCGCCCGCTCCCTGTTCTGGATCCTCGCCGGCATCGAGGTTGGCATCGCCGCAGTATGGCTCGCCCTGCAGGCCGCCTCGCTCGATGCCTGGTTCGCCGAGCTCGTCCGCCGGATCATGTTCATCGGGCTGTTCGCCTTCATTCTCGACCGGGGGCCCGGCTTCGCCAAGGCGGTGGTCGACAGCCTGTTCCAGATCGGCGCCAACGGAGGCTCTGCGTCGCC
>NZ_RZSR01001688.1:0-581 GCF_004023265.1 Mesorhizobium sp. M1A.F.Ca.IN.020.06.1.1 | reverse complement strand
GGCTTGGAGTCACCAAGGAAGCCGGTGACCTTCGGCGTGTTCTTGACCAGCGAGAATACGGCGTCCGTCAGGTTGGCCTTCAAGAGCACATAACCGGGGAAGAACTTGCGCTCCGCATCGACCTTGCGGCCGCGGCGTATCTCGACGACTTTCTCCGTCGGCACCACGATCTGCTCGATCTCGCCCGACAGGCCCTTCTGCTTGGCCTTGTTCTCGATGTCCTCGGCGACCTTCTTCTCGAAGTTCGAATAAGCGTGGACGATGTACCACCGCGTCATTTCACGACCTCTCCGTATCGCCGAACTTAATGTCCGAGGCCCAGAATCCACTCGATCGCATAGCCCATTGCTATGTCGGCGGTGAAGAAGAAGATCATGGCGATGAGCGCAAAAACCAGGACCATTACCGTCGAGATCATAGTCTCGCGGCGCGAGGGCCATGTCACCTTGGCCGTCTCCGCGCGAACCTGCTGGAGAAAGGTGAAAGGGTTTGTGGTTTTCGAAGCCATCTGCCGCCTGTCTTCAAGACCCGTTGGCCGGGTCTCCTGGATGATCCCGCTGGCCGGGACGTGCCGCCTGGAC
>NZ_RZSR01001687.1:0-583 GCF_004023265.1 Mesorhizobium sp. M1A.F.Ca.IN.020.06.1.1 | reverse complement strand
CTTATCCGCTGCTGAGCTTCATCCTGCAGCGTCAAGGCGTGTCGCCGGCGGTGATCGGCCTGTCGGCCGCGATGACGCCGGTCGGTTTCATCCTGTCCTCGCCGCTGATCCCGGGGCTGGCGCGCCGGTTCGGAGCGGGGCGGACTGCGCTCATCTGCGCCGGGCTCTCGGCCCTGGTGCTGGCGCTGATCGGCTGGACGCAGGACGTCTATTTGTGGTTCCCACTGCGCTTCCTGGTCGGCGTGGTCACCAATCCGCTTTATGTGCTCAGCGAAATCTGGGTGATCGCGCTGGCGCCGCCGTCGCGGCGCGGGCGCGTCATGGGCATCTATTCGACCATCATCTCGGCTGGGTTCGCGGCCGGACCGATCTGCCTGCTGGCGGTCGGCACGGAGGGTTGGCCGCCTTTTCTGGTCGGCATCTTTGCGTTTCTTTTCTGCGGCGCCTGCCTGGCGGTCGTGGTGAAACGTCTGCCCAGGGTCGACGAGGCAGGTGAAAAAGTTTCGGTGCTCGGCTTCATGCCGCTCGCCTGGCTGCTCCTGTCGGCGGTCGTTGCTGCCGCCGGTTTCGAGCAGTCGGTGCT
>NZ_RZSR01001686.1:0-583 GCF_004023265.1 Mesorhizobium sp. M1A.F.Ca.IN.020.06.1.1 | reverse complement strand
GCCCAGAGCGCTGCTCGATGCGCCCAACACCTCCCTTCTGCCGCATGTCGGATCTGCGTCCGACCACACCCGCCGGGCCATGGCGGATCTGTGCGTCGACAATCTCATCTCCTGGTTCGGCGAGCACCGGCCGCTGACCCCGGTGCCGGAGACGATCAACGTCAAGCCACGCGCCTGAGCGGAAGGCCGGCCACATTTATTAACGCCTGCTTAACCATCATTCTGCATACTTCGTTATGCATGTTGTCCAAATCGGCGCGTGGTTTGGAGACCGGCATGGCACGGCAAGCCAGGATGTGGAGAGGCGGAGTGAAGCTGTTAGCCGGGTTGATTGCGTCAGTCGCCTTATACGGGGGCGTTCAGTCCCTGCACGACGGCAACGGCCAAAGCGCGGTCGAGCAAGCCGGCCTCTCCAACAGCTATCGGCTGACAGCCAATGGCGACGAAGCGGCCTGCGCAATCAAGCGCGGCGCCGAGGTCTCGGACGGCCTGTCGCTGCTGACAATTGCTCCGAACTGCAGCAAGCTGATGCCCGGCATCGAGCGTGTGAAATTCTGGCGCGAGCAGGCCGACGGCTCGGTCG
>NZ_RZSR01001685.1:0-583 GCF_004023265.1 Mesorhizobium sp. M1A.F.Ca.IN.020.06.1.1 | reverse complement strand
ACTTCGATTCCAACGGCTTTGTTGGCGGGTTGACTGCCGGCTACAACTGGCAGCAGGGTCAGTTTGTTTTCGGTGCGGAAGCCGATATCAGCTACGCCGATATGAACGGCAGCGTACTAGAGATTCCCTTCGTGCCCCCGTGCGGCGTCCCAGGCCAAGGGTGCACGGCCAAGGTCGACTGGTTCGGCACCGGCCGCGCTCGCGTAGGCTATGCCTTCGAGAATTTTCTTCCCTATGCCACCGGTGGCCTTGCAGTCGGTCACGTGAAGGGATCGGCCGATCTCGGCGCATGCGGTGCTAGTCCGACTTGCGATTTCAGCGACACACGTTGGGGCTGGACCGCTGGCGCCGGCGTAGAATGGGCGATGAATCAGCAGGTTTCGTTCAAGGCCGAATATTTGCATGTCGACCTTGGCCGGCCGTCCTTCTCGACCAGCAATCCGCCGGATCCGTCGACTGACCGCATCGACTTCGACACCGTCCGCATCGGTATCAACTATCATTTCTAGGGTCCTGACTGGCTTCGGCCGAGCTGCCGCAAAGATAGGGGAATTCGCTGGCGCCTGAGGCGTCAGCGTTCCTG
>NZ_RZSR01001684.1:0-586 GCF_004023265.1 Mesorhizobium sp. M1A.F.Ca.IN.020.06.1.1 | reverse complement strand
ACATGTCCCTTCTCGCGCAGCGTCGCAACCGCCCGCTCGATCGTCTCGTAAGGCATGACCAGCGCCCGCCGGCGCGGCCCGAACAAGAGCATGCCGATCAGGCCGCCCTTGGCATCGAGCACCGGACCGCCCTCGAAGCGGCCGCCGGCGTTGATGGCCAGATTGATGCGCCGTTCGATCGCGCCGCCGCGCATCGAGCGCCAGGCGGGCCCGACCTCGCCGACCGTGCCAAAGACCGCAAGTGCTGCCCCTTCGCTATTGCCGACGGCGATCGCCACGTTGCCGGGGCGCACGGCAGCGGCCTCAGCCAGTTGCGGCAGACCGGCGGCGGAAGCCGGCTTCAGCAGGGCAACGCCCGTCGAAGGATCTCGGCCGGCAAGCTCGGCCTTCACAGTTTCGCCCGAGGCCAGCGTCAGTTCGATCTCCTCTCCGGCTTCGACCGCTTCCTCCGCGGTAACAAAGAAGCCGTCGCGCCAGTGGAAGGCGCTCGCGGTGCGGTGGTGATGCGTAGCGAAGCTTGCCAGCGCCGGCGCGGCGGCCGCCGCGACATCGGCAACGGCATCGGAAAAGGCACTAAGGTTGAAGT
>NZ_RZSR01001683.1:0-586 GCF_004023265.1 Mesorhizobium sp. M1A.F.Ca.IN.020.06.1.1 | reverse complement strand
CATCCAATCTCCCCCCCTGCGGGGGAGATGGCCGGCAGGCCAGAGGGGGGTGGGACGGAATGCCTTCATCGGCGTTTTGCTGAGCATCTTCTGCCTCCTCCTCGCCTTTGCCGCCCTTGCCGCCGACCTGCCCCCGCTCACTGGCCGTGTCGTCGACAATGCCGGCATTATCGACGCCGGCACGCGCGCGGCGCTGACCCAGAAACTCGCCGATTTCGAGAAGAAAGGCTCCGACCAGATCGTCGTCGCGACCATCCCCACCCTCGGCGGCGAGGAGATCGAGCCCTACGCCAACCGGCTGTTCCGCTTCTGGAAGCTCGGCCAGGCCAAAGAGAACAATGGTGTTCTTCTCCTGGTTGCGCCGAATGATCGCAAGATGCGCATCGAGGTCGGCTATGGGCTGGAAGGCACGCTGACCGACCTGCACACCAAGCTGATCATCGAGAACGACATGGTGCCGGCCTTCCGCGCCGGGGACTTCTCCGGCGGCATCAGCAAAGCCGTCGACGACATGATCATGGTGCTGGAGGGCAATCCGGAGGAGCTGGAGGCGCGCGGCAAGCGTAACGAGCAGGCGCCGTTCAAC
>NZ_RZSR01001682.1:0-586 GCF_004023265.1 Mesorhizobium sp. M1A.F.Ca.IN.020.06.1.1 | reverse complement strand
GAAGCTATGGTCGAGCCGGTTGTAGTAGTTGACCCGATCACGGACCGTTTTGCTGGAGAGCCGTGCCTGCTCCAGCCGGCGCGCAAGCCGCTGGCGAAAGAGAGCCTGCGGCGCCACATCGCGCGTGATGTTGCGTATGAAATAAAATACCCGCGCTGCGGTGCGTAAGGGCGAGGCCATGCGTCCGTCGTTTAAAGATGTCCGTCGCCTCCTACAGCATTGTGCCGAACATCTTGCAAGCCGCCCAAGCTGACGAACTTGTTGAAGTTCTAATATTCGACGATGGCCGAGGATCAGCCACCCACGACGGCAAAGCCCCTGGCGCGCAGGCCGCGCCGCTCGTCATGCAGCGAAGTCACCAGGCGGTCGCGGCTGCCGGCGATGTGGGCCGAGAGCAGCCGTGCCGCCTTTTCGGCGTCACCCTTTCGCACGGCAGCCAGGATGGCGTGGTGCTCGGCCCAGGCGCGGCCAAGCGCCGCCTCGTCGCGCACTTCCAGCCAACGCGCGCGGGAGAGCCTGGTCATTGCATCGCGGACTCCCCTAAGCAGGAATTCATTGCCGGAAAGCCTGGCCAGCTCGATGTGAA
>NZ_RZSR01000168.1:0-8366 GCF_004023265.1 Mesorhizobium sp. M1A.F.Ca.IN.020.06.1.1 | reverse complement strand
GCCGACCAGGGCGCCGGCCTCGGCTTGATCGCCGCCGGCGCCCTGGTCGGCCTGGCGGTATCGCTGGTGCTGTTCTGGGACCGCATCGCCCAGATGAAGATCAGCTTCTGACGACGGGCTCGCGCACCACCGGCATATCGGCACCGAGCTCGATCACCTGAATGTCCGACGGCGGCAGTGCCGGACCGGTCAGGCCGCGCCGTGTCAGGCGGATGGTCCAACCACCTTTTTTTCCGCCGATCTCGAACAGATTGTACTGAGCGGCGGGATGATCGCCGCCCGGCGCCTGGCCGGCGGCGGCCACGCCGACCACCGGCACCTTGACGCCGCGCGGACCGATGGTGAACAGCGAAGGCAAGTGCGAGTGGCCGTGCAGCACAAGCTCGGCGCCATACCGGCGAATGACTTTGTGGAAGCGCGCGATACCGAACAGCCGCTTATGCTGCGAGACCGCGCCACGCACCGGCGGATGATGGATCATGATGGCGCGAAACAGCCCCTGTCTGGCCGTCGCGTCGAGGATGTTGCCGAGCCGCTCCGCCTGGCCCTCCATGAAGAAGCCGTTGGCCATGAAGGGCGCCGTGGCCCGCGCCGTCGTGACGCCGATCAGAGCGACATCACCGCGAACCCGCAAATAGGGAAAGGAATTGCGGTCGATCGGGCTGTTGATGCCGTCGCCCGTCATCCACGGCGCCCATGACCGGCAAACCTTGTCGAAGGCGCCCGGCACATAGGCATCGTGATTGCCCGGCACCACGGATACGTCATTCGCAGAGCCCAGCGTCTCCAGCCAATGTTTCGCCATCTCGATCTCGCCATCGAGCGCCAGGTTGACGAGATCGCCGGTGACCGCGAGGTGGTCGGGGGCGTTGGCTTTGATATCGCCGACAATCGTGTCGATCACCGCATCGTGCATATGACGGCGGCGGTTGCGCTGCCAGTTGACGTAACCCAGCACGCGCTTGGACGCGAGATCGCGATAGGTTACATCGGGCAGCGGCCCCAGATGGACATCGGAAATATGTGCAAGCCTGAGCATAGCCCCTTCTTAAGCGACCCGGTCCGGGCTTTCTACTCAACGTTTCCTGTCCGCTCGCGGTTTCGTGGATGACTGGCGCCGATCCGGAACAGGCGTTCCGCCAGACCGGCTGGGCGGGACTGCGGGCAAGGCTGTTCCATCTCTATTTCCTGCTGCGGCGCCCGATGACGCTTGGCGTGCGCGGCTTGATCTACGACCGCGCATCCAACTCCATCTTCCTCATCCGCCACACCTATGTTCCGGGCTGGCAGTTGCCTGGCGGCGGCGTCGAGGTCGGCGAGACGCTTGTCGAGGCGCTGGCGCGCGAGCTCGCCGAGGAGGGCAACATCGCGTTGACGGCTCCGCCGGTGCTGAGATCGATGCACTTAAACCGTCGCGCCAGCACACGCGACCACGTCGGCCTCTATCTGGTCGAAGCCTTCAACCAGACGGCGCCGAAATCGGCGGACCATGAGATCGCCGAGGCGGCGTTCTTTCCGCTCGACCGTTTGCCGGCAGATGCGACGCCGGCGACGCGACGTCGGATTGCCGAAATTTTCGGCGGCGAGCAGGTCTCGGCCTACTGGTGACTCATGCCGCCTTCCTGAACCGGCCGCGATCATGTGGTGCGGCATAGTCGAGTTTAGGTCCCGCCGGGATTATCCCCGTCGGATTGATCGATTTGTGGCTGCCGTAGTAGTGCGACTTGATGTGATGCAGGCTGACCGTGCCTGACACGCCGGGCACCTGGTAGAGGTCGCGCAGATAGTTCGACAGGTTCGGATAGTCGGCGATCCGGCGCAGATTGCATTTGAAGTGGCCGACATAGACCGGATCGAAGCGCACCAGCGTGGTGAATAGACGCCAGTCAGCTTCGGTGATCCGCTCGCCGACAAGATAGCGCTGCTTTGACAGCCGCTCTTCCAACGTGTCGAGTGCTGCGAAGAGCTCGCCGAACGCTTCCTCATAGGCTTCCTGCGAGGTGGCGAAGCCGGCGCGATAGACGCCGTTGTTAATCGCCGGATAGACCAGCGCATTGATCCTGTCGATCTCGGAACGCAACGCCGGCGGATAGAAGTCCAGGCTCGCATCACCCCATTCGTCGAAGCCGGAATTGAGCATGCGGATGATTTCTGACGACTCGTTGCTGACGATGGTTTCCTGTCTTTTGTCCCACAGCACCGGTACGGACGCGCGGCCCGAATAGCCGCGATCGGCCTTGGCATAGATCTGGTGCAGGAAGTCGAGGCCGTAGAGCGTGTCACCGGTTGCGCCGTCCTCGGCTGTGAAGGTCCAGCCGTTCTCGCCCATGAAATGGTGCACCACGGAGACGGAGATGATGTCTTCCAACTTCTTCAAGACGCGGAAGATCAAGGTCCGGTGCGCCCAGGGGCAGGCGAGCGAGACGTAAAGGTGATAGCGCCCGGGCTCCCCCTTGAAACCGCGTTTGCGCCCTTGCGCCGGCGCACCGTCGCGCGTCACCCAGTCGCGCCATTGCGCTTCGGCACGCACGAACCTGCCGCTGCTGTCGGCAACGGTCGAGCGGTCCTGCCATTTGCCTTCAACTAGCAATCCCATGCGAAATCTCCCTCAGGTTCCAACGGACATCTAGGCGCTTACCCGGAATGTCGAAGCCCTCAGGCGCTGAACAGTTCGTCAAACGGCGAAAAGAAAGGTGAAAAGGGCCGATTGCAGCCGTGAACAATTGATGCTAGCGGAAGCGCCCATGTTTGACTTTGCCACGATCCGGTTCGACCGACGACGAAAGGACGCCCGCGCTTGATGAAGCGCTGACTGGCGAACGCTGCCGCTTGCAGCAAACCTTTCCTCGCATACCGGAACGCAAAGACCATGAGCCTTGCCGACGTGAAATATCTGCCGGAGACCCCGGCGCACGATCCTGAAATCGAAGCCATCAACGACGAGGCCTTCGGGCCGGGCCGTTTCGTGCTGGCCGCCTATAAGATCCGCGAGGCGGGCGGGCACGACCGCTCGATGTCCTTTGTCGCCGTCAAGGACGAGACGGTGATCGCCTCGGTGCGCATGACGCGCGTGGCGGCAGGCGCCGGACGCGCCATGATGCTTGGCCCGCTTGCCGTCCGGCCCGCCTTCAAGAATCTCGGCATAGGCCGCAGGCTGGTCGCGATCGCGCTCGAAGCCGCCGCGAAGGCCGGCGCGCCGGCCGTCATGCTGGTCGGTGACGAGCCCTACTACGGGCCGCTCGGCTTCAAGCGCTTCCCGCGTGGGCAGATCACCATGCCGCGTCCGGTCGATCTCGACCGGCTGCTCCATCACGAAATCAGGCCTGGCGCGGTGGCCCGGTTCGTCGGTGAGGTCTGTCATGCGGATACGGCGCGGGTTGCCGACCTGGCCCAGGTCGCGGTCCGCGCCTCGGCCATTCCGCAGTCCTCGATCGATCCGGTCATTCAGGTTGCGCCGCAGCAGCGCGCTTCGTAGCATGATCCGAAATTCTGGGAGGACGCCACCATGACCCCGAACGGCCAGATCGCGATCGTCACTGGCGGTGGCTCCGGCCTTGGCGAAGCGACGGCGCGCGCCCTTGCCACCAAGGGCGCTAAGATAGCGATACTCGATATCGGTATCGATCGCGCGGCCAAGGTTGCCGCCGATATCGGCGGCATCGCGGTTCAATGCGATGTCAGCAGCGCAGACAGTGGCAGCGCGGCGATCGCCGAAGTGGCGGCAAAGCTCGGCGAACCGCGCATCCTGGTCAATTGCGCCGGCATTGCCATTGGAGTGAAGACGGTCGGCAAGGATGGCCCGCACCCGCTGGATCAATACCGCAAGGTGATCGAGATCAACCTGATCGGCACCTTCAACATGATCCGCCTGGTCGCCGACCGGGCGGCGAAACTCGACCCGCTCGCCGGCGGCGAACGCGGCGTCATCGTCAACACGGCGTCGGTCGCCGCCTATGACGGCCAGATCGGCCAGGCTGCCTATTCGGCGTCCAAGGGCGGCGTCGTCGGCATGACATTGCCGGTGGCGCGCGACCTGGCGCGCTCAGGCATTCGCGTCTGCACCATCGCCCCAGGGATCTTCAAGACCCCGATGATGGCCGGCATGCCGCAAGAGGTGCAGGATTCGCTCGGCGCTTCGGTGCCCTTCCCGCCTCGCCTCGGCGAGCCCTCGGAATATGCAGCACTCGCGCTCCACATCATCGAGAACCAGATGCTGAACGGCGAGACCATCCGCCTCGACGGCGCGATCCGCATGGCGCCCAAATAAAAGCGAAATGAGCACGCCGCCGACAGCCGCCGACAAGACAGGGCCGTTGGCTGGCCTCAGGCTGATCGAGATGGCGGGCCTCGGCCCGGTGCCGCTCGCCGCCTTGATGCTATCGGAGATGGGCGCAGACGTCCTGCGCATCGAGCGGGCGGACGCCAAAGAGCCGCTTCTATCCTTGCCCGAGGCCCACGACCTCGACCGCCACGGCCGCTCCATCCTCAGGCTCGACCTGAAGCGGCCGGACGGCGCGGAGCTTCTGCTGCGCCTTGCGGAAAAGGCCGACGTTCTCATCGAAGGTTTTCGCCCAGGCGTCATGGAGCGGCTGGGCCTCGGGCCTGATGTCGTGCTGGAAGGCAATCCTGCGCTGATCTACGGCCGCCTCACGGGTTTCGGCCAGGACGGGCCGCTATCGCGCCGCGCCGGTCATGACATCACCTACCTCGCCTATGCCGGCCTGCTGCATGCCGTCGGCCGGCAGGGAGCGCCGCCCGTGCCGCCGCTGAACCTAGTCGCCGACCAGGGCGGCGGCGCCATGATGCTGATCGCCGGCGTGCTGGCGGCCCTGTTCCAGCGCTCGCGCACCGGCAAAGGTCAGGTGATCGATGCCGCCATGGTCGAGGGTGCATCGATGCTCGCGGCTCCGATCCATGCCTTCATGGCGGCCGGCCTCTGGAGCGAGCGACGCGGTGAGAACCTGCTCGATTCCGGGGCCCCCTTCTACGACGTTTACGAGGCGGCGGACGGACGGCATGTCGCCATCGGCTGCCTCGAACCGCAATTCTTTGCCGAGTTCGCCCGATTGTTGCCGCTCGACCGGCGTTTTGTCGGCGGTCAATATGACAGGACATCGTGGCCCGACATGCGCGCTGCCATTGCCGCGAGAATCAGAGCGAAGACACGCGACGAGTGGGCCGAGGTGTTTGGACCGACCGACGCCTGCGTCGCTCCCGTCCTGTCGCTGACCGAAGCCAGGGATCATCCGCAGAGCCGCGCCCGGCAAAATTTTGCAAGATCGGGCGAGCTCGAACGTCCGACGCCGGCGCCGCGCTTCTCCAACGCCGCCTCGACCCTTGCCGCGGCGTCGACCGTCGCCGACCGCCGGCCTTCGGCTGTGCTGGCACGCTTCGGCATCGACGAGACTGAAATTGAAGCCCTTGTCAGGTCCGGCCTGTTTGGCCGATAGCCGGAGAGTAGAAATCAACTTATCGCGGTGAGCGCTGTGACCGAGACCAGGAAGGATGTCATCCGCGAGACCGACACCGAGGCCGTCAGGCTGGCGAAGACTCTGGTCCGCTCGGCCCGCTTCGGCGCGCTTGCGGCGATCGAGCCCGGCACCGGGGCGCCGCTGGCAAGCCGGGTCGGCGTGGCGACCGACATCGACGGCGCGCCGCTGATCCTGGTCTCGATGCTGTCGGCGCATACCGGCGCGCTTCTCGCCGACCCGCGCTGCTCGCTGCTCGTCGGCGAACCCGGCAAGGGCGATCCGCTCGCGCATCCCCGCATCTCGCTTGTATGCCAGGCGCTGCGGTTGGAGCGCGGATCGGCGGGTCACGCCCGCGCCGAACGGCGCTATCTCAACCGCAATCCGAAGGCGAAACTCTATGCCGGGCTCGGCGACTTCTCGATATTCCGGCTCGAGCCTGAACGCGCCAGTCTCAATGGCGGCTTCGGCAAAGCCTATCTTCTGGATCGCGCCGACCTGATCGCCGGCGGCCCGATCGTCGAGGAGCTGGCGGCCAGCGAACAGTCGGCCCTGGACCACATGAATGCCGACCATCGCGATGCGCTTTGCATTTATGCGCGCCATTTCGGCCGGGCCGAAGGCGATGGCTGGATCGCTACGGGTTTCGATGCGGACGGCATGGATCTGGCTTCTCCGGATGCCACCTGCAGGGTCTTCTTCCCTCGGCCTCTCGGCACTGCCGGCGAGTTGCGGTCCGTGCTGGTCGAGATGGCCAGGGCCGGGCGCGCCGCAGGCCGGGCACAGTAGCGAAAGTTAATCGTCCCGGATCGAAAGCAACTCTTGAGATTTAGGTAAAATGATCTACCTTTTGTTGCAGCGCCGATTCAGCGGCGCTCCCTGACCTGAATATCGTGGAAATCAGCCGCCATTGCCCCCATGGCAGCTGGATGAGCCAGAAAACATGGGGGATCCATGATCTCAAGCAAGCTAGTCGCCAACGCAGAATCGGCTGCCGCGTTTCTGACGCTCATGGGCAATGAAAAGCGGCTGCTGATCGTCAGCTATCTGATCGAGGGCGAAATGTCCGTCGGCGCCATCGCCGAGAAAGTCCAGTTGAGCCAGTCCGCTCTGTCGCAGCATTTGGCCAAGCTGAGAGCGCTTGATATCGTCGAGACGCGTCGCGATCGCCAGATGATCTATTATTCCTGCAACTCCGACGCGGTGCGCGAGCTGCTTCGCACGCTGGAAGGCATTTTCGGCGACGGCGACCTGTCTCAGATGGCCTACAGGATGCGCCGCGCCGGGACTTGACCCGGGCTCTGCAAAGCCCCTTACCTTGCTGACGATCGTTCGCCGGCGAGATTTCTATGAACCTCATCCCTGTCGACGACCCGCGGGATCCGCGTGTCGCCGCCTATCTCGATATCCGCGAGCGCGATCTCGTCGGCCGACATGGGCGCTTCGTCGCCGAAGGCAAGGTGGTGCTGGATCTTCTGCTGTCGGCCGGACGCTTCGCGGCGGAATCGGCCCTCATTCTGGAGAACAGGCGGGCGGGCCTCGAAGGTGTCTTGCGGAAGGCGCCAGCCGACCTCCCGATCTATGTCGTAAACGGCGACGTCATGGACCGGATCGCCGGCTTCCACATGCATCGCGGCGTATTGGCGATTGGCGTTCGGGGCTCTCCTCAACCGGCCGAGGTGCTGCTCGAAACCTGGCCGGCAAGCGCGTTGGTCGTGGTTCTGGTCGGCATATCCAATCATGACAATATGGGCTCGATCTTCCGCAACGCCGCAGCCTTTGGCGCGGACGCCGTGCTTCTCGATCCCACCTGCTGTGATCCGCTTTACCGCAAGGCGATCCGCGTTTCGGTCGGCGCGGCGCTGAAGGTGCCCTTCGGCTCCTTCGACAATGCGATGAGCTTGACCGCAACGCTTGACCGGATGGGTTTCGCCCAGTTCGCGCTCTCGCCGCGCGGCGAAACGGACATCCGCGCTGCGGAAAGAACGTCTCGGCTGGCCCTCTTTCTCGGCACGGAAGGCGAAGGCCTGCCCGAGACCCTGCTCAGTCGCCTGCGGACCGTACGGATCGGCATGGCGGAGGGATTCGACAGCCTGAACGTTGCAGCCGCATCGGCCATCGCCCTGCATCACTTCTCGAAACGATAGCGGCGCAGGACCAAGACGCTCCGCTCGCCACGGCATTCGGATCAGTTGCTTGCGTTGGCCTTCTGCAAGGCCCTGACACGGTCCGCGAGGCTGATGCCGCGCTCGCCGATATCTTGCCGCTCGTCGCGAGGTGTCGCCAAGGCCTTGGCGATCGGCGAATCCGGCCCTTCCAGCTTCATCGTCAGGTTGACGACCTCGGCTGCCAGTTCGTTCATTTGTTCGCGAAGCGCCGCACCGGCGCGCGGCGCGTCGCCTGCCTGTTCGGGCTGTGCCGTTTCGAGCACGGCAAGATCGGTCTTGAGCCGCTTGTTCTCCCGCGCAAGCGCCGTCAGCCGCGCCTCTAGCCGCTCGCGATCGCCTTCGAGCTTGGCGATGGCATTGTCGATCCCTTGGACTTCGTCGGCCTTATGCGTTCCGCCATTTACCGCATGATCTTTGCTTGGGCGTTCGCGCATCCGCGCAAGCTCCTTTTCGCGCCTGTCCAGCTTTTCCTCGCGGTCGGCAAGGGTTGCAAGCAGCCGTTCGACCTTCTTGTCCAGCTCGGCCGTCCGCTTCTTCTCCGCCTTGAGCGCGTCCCTGGCGGCTTTGCTTTCCGCTGCCAGTTCCTGATTGCGCCGGTCCGCTTCCTTGCGCTGGCTGCGCAGCACCGCAATGTCATTGGCAAGCTTGTCCAGTTCCGATTCGCGGGCGACGAGCTCGATCTGGCGGTTTGAGGAAGAAAAGCTGGCTTCGTCATACATCTGCTCGAGCT
>NZ_RZSR01001681.1:0-587 GCF_004023265.1 Mesorhizobium sp. M1A.F.Ca.IN.020.06.1.1 | reverse complement strand
TGTCGGCGTGGAAGACCGACCAGTTGCCGATGCCGCCTGCGCGCGCATTCTGCAGCGCCAGGTTCGAACGGCGAAGGATGAGCACCGGATCGACGCCGTCCTTCGGCATCGCCACGATGCCGACGGACATGCTGACCGACTGCAGATGCGTCTGGAGCTGGTAGGGCTCCAGCATGCGGTTGATGAATGTTTCGAGGAACCGTTCGAGATATCCCCGGATCTCACGGTCCGGCAAGAGCACGGCGAATTCGCCGGCGCCGAGCCGTCCGATCACGACATCCTCCGGCATGCTCTCCTTCAGCCTTTTGGTGAAGGCGCGGATCAGCTCGTCGCCATGACTGTAGCCGATGGCGTCGTTGATCTGCTTGAAGCGGTCGATGTCGATATCGATCAAGTAGACCGGTTCGCCGGTCTCCAGCGTTTCCGCTGCCGCCGCCGCGACCTTTCCGACGATCGCCTGGCGCGTCAGCAGGCCGGTCATCTTGTCGAAATGGGTTTCCTTGAAGACGTATTCGGCCGATTCATCGATGCCTGCGAAGAAGGACATCGCGGCGCCGCCGGCGGAAAGGGCACAGAGCGCGGCGATG
>NZ_RZSR01001680.1:0-589 GCF_004023265.1 Mesorhizobium sp. M1A.F.Ca.IN.020.06.1.1 | reverse complement strand
GTGCAGGCGCCCGCGGCCGCGATCGTTTTGCCCTCCCCGGCCGCCAGTCCCGCTCCGGTGGCGTCAGCTCGCCCGACCAAGGCGTTTGGGCGCAAGGTGACGCCATGATCGGGCGGCCCGACAGGCAGCGCCCCGAAAGGCGGCGAAGTGTCGCCGAAGCGATCTTCGAAGACGAGATCGGCCTTCAATTCGGCGTCTATGGCGAGTTCCGGCTGTGGAGCGCCTACCAGCCGATCTTCGCGCCGCGTGGCAGATCGCTGCAACCCGTCGCCGTCGAGGCGCTGATCGAGCCGCGGCGCGTCGCGACGCCGGTTGCGCCGCAAGTTTTCTTCGACAGCGTTGCGGCAAAGGACCGTCTGTTCGTCGAGACGATGTGCCGGATGCTGCATCTCGGCAACTACCGCAACATCGGCGTCGATGGCCTTACCCTGTTCTTCAACTACAATCCGATGATCAACGATTATCTCGGACGGGCGCTCGCCGAGATGCCTGGCCATCAGCCGGATCTCGGCGATTTCGGCCTCGAGCCGGCCATGCTGGTCTGCGAGATCACCGAGCAGGCAGCCGACGAGCATGTGCTCGCCCGCCT
>NZ_RZSR01001679.1:0-591 GCF_004023265.1 Mesorhizobium sp. M1A.F.Ca.IN.020.06.1.1 | reverse complement strand
GTTGAGGCTTTTGCCTTCGGCTCCCTCGATGAAATGTGCGATCGCTCGGAGCCGCATGGTCTCTGCGGTGACCGCGTCCCCCGTCAACTCCGCGAGGAGTTTCAAGGCGGCTCCGGCCTTGCCGCTCTCGATCAGCATGGCCGCTTTGAGTTCTCGTTCCCGCGTCACAAGCGGCTCCGGCAGCCCTTGCAGGGCGACGGCAGACCCGGAACGCGATCTCTCAAGGATGGCTCTCGCGGACCTATCCGGCGCTGGTGCCAGACCATCGGCTTCATCGAGCACCGCCGATGCGCCCTTGATATCGTCATCTCGCAGGAGAACAAGCGCAGCAGCCCGTAGCGCTTTCGCCTTGGTATCGGCCGCCAGGCTTTCCCAAAGCGAAATGTCCTGCTTTGCGTCCGCGATCCAATCGCGAACACCCGTACTCTTCCCGCGCCGCAGTTCCGATATCGCGCCATCGAGCCGAAGCGACCATGCCTGACTCAGCTTGCCGGACATCGCCTCCAACTCGGAAGCCGCTACCCGCGCGAGATTGAGAGCTGCCCGGGCCTGATTGTTTATAGGTGCGCTTCCCTCGATCGACGGGTGCCC
>NZ_RZSR01001678.1:0-591 GCF_004023265.1 Mesorhizobium sp. M1A.F.Ca.IN.020.06.1.1 | reverse complement strand
GCCTACACGTTCGCCGGCTGACGGTGGTGTAGAACTCCATGGCGTAGCGGCCCTGCTCGCGCGGGCCGTAGCTCGAGCCCTTGCGGCCGCCGAACGGCACATGGAAGTCGACGCCCGCCGTCGGCAGGTTGACCATCACCATGCCGGCTTCGGAATTGCGCTTGAAATGCGTCGCGTGCTTCAGGCTGGTCGTGCAGATGCCGGAGGTCAGGCCGAACGGCGTGTCGTTGGCCACAGTCAGCGCCTCGTCATAATCCTTGACGCGGATGACATTGGCGACCGGGCCGAAGATTTCTTCGCGCGAGATGCGCATGGCGTTGGTGGCGCCGGTAAACAGCGCCGGCCTGAGATAGAAGCCGGGAGTTTCGCGCTCCAGCCGCTCGCCGCCGAAGGCGAGTTCAGCGCCTTCCTGGCGGCCGATGGCGATATAGTCCTCATCCTGTTTGAGCTGGGTCTGGTCGACGACCGGGCCGATCTGGGTCTTGGCGTCCAGCGCGTCGCCGATGACCAGCTTGTCCAGGCGTTCCTTCATGGCGTCGACGAAGCGGTCGTGGATCCCTTCGGTGACGATGAGGCGCGAGGACGCGGTGC
>NZ_RZSR01001677.1:0-592 GCF_004023265.1 Mesorhizobium sp. M1A.F.Ca.IN.020.06.1.1 | reverse complement strand
GGCAATGCCAAGGCCGCGCAGCGCCGCGTCGATGCACAGATGGGTGCGATTGAAGAACAGGTGGTTGTCGACATCGTCCAAGATGACGCCTGCCGCTTCGCAATAGCGCCGCCACCAGTAGAGCCCGCGCTCGTGGATCAGCCTGTGCGCCGCGTAGAAGCCTGGTGAGACCGGATCTGGGCCCTTGGCGATCAATGCGGGCGAGGCGACCGGGAACGCGTTGAGATCAAGGAAGGGCTCGGAGCGAAAGCCGATCAGCGCAGCCGGTCCCCAGGTCAGCACCAGGTCGACATCGCCGGGCAGGCTGCGCGGCGGGTCCGGGCGGCAGCGGAGATCGACGTTGATCCGCAGCGCGTCCAGCGCCTCCACCGTCAGGCGCGGCATGAGCCACAGGACCGCCAAATCGGATTCCACATCCAGAACCACTGTTCCCCTGGCGGTGCCGCGTTTCAGACGCCCGACGCCGAGCGCCAGATCGGCGAAGGACCGGGCGACGGTGCGGGCGAAGAGACTGCCTTCGCCGGTCAGAACGACATGGCGGGCATGACGCTCGAAGAGTTCGACGCCCAGTTCCATCTCCAGATTGCGGACA
>NZ_RZSR01001676.1:0-593 GCF_004023265.1 Mesorhizobium sp. M1A.F.Ca.IN.020.06.1.1 | reverse complement strand
CCATCCGCTTCCGCTGCAAGCGCTGCGGCGGCAAGGACACTGAGGTCAAGACCCAGTTCATCGACCAGGATCACCCGCCCAAGGGTTATATCTGGGTGCTGCAGAAGGCGAGGAGCTAAAACAACGACCCCTGCGCCGGCGGTTCCGCCGGAAACTTGATCTGCGTCGCCGGCTTGTCCACGATCACCAGCGCGTCGTTCGGCGCCGGCCGCTGCAGCGTCTTCGCCTCCGACCACGGCGCTGTCAGCCACAGCTCGGTCTCCTCCTGAGTGGTCAGCATCACCGGCATCGCCTTCTCGTGGATCGGCGCGATCAACGCGTTCGGCCTGGTCGTCAGGAAGCCGTAGAGCTCGTGGTCGCCCGGACCTTCCTTCACCTTGCGCACGCCATGCCAGGGCGTCCACATCCCGGCGAAGAAGAACAGCGGGCGGTCCTCGCCGAGCGCGAACCAGAAATTCTTCTGCACGCCGGTTTCAGGATCCTTGTCGCCGGGCTTTGGCGAGGGCTCGGCAAAGCTCGTCACCGGCACCAGGCAGCGGTTCTCGACGCCGAGATAAGGCAGCCAGTGGGCATATTGCGGGTTGCGGATGTTG
>NZ_RZSR01001675.1:0-595 GCF_004023265.1 Mesorhizobium sp. M1A.F.Ca.IN.020.06.1.1 | reverse complement strand
GGTATGGGCTGGTCCTTGTTGCGGCAAAACGCAATGCGAGGCCAGATCAGTGGCCGGCCAAAGCCCGCGTCAGGTGGCGGCAGTCAGCTCACCGCGTTGTTGACATGCGGCCAGATTTCCATCGTGCCCCTGTAGACCATGTCTAGCGCGACATAGAGGATGATCAGCAGGCCGATATAGGCAATCCAACGGTAACGGTGCAGCAGCCGCGCAATGAAGCTGGCGGCAAGGCCCATCAAGCCGATCGACAGCACGAGGCCGACGATCAGCACCCAGAAATGATCACGCGCGGCGCCGGCGACGGCCAGCACGTTGTCCAGCGACATCGACACGTCTGCGACGACGATCTGCAGCGCCGCCTGGCCAAGCGTCTTGCGCGGCGCCTTGCCGGCAACCGCCTTGTCGCTGTCGAGATCGGAATTGGCGAGCGCCTCCGTCGCCTCGTGCTCGTCGGCATGGGAGGTGCGCAGCTCGCGATACATCTTCCAGCATACCCATAACAGCAGGATGCCACCGGCGAGCAACAGTCCGACGATTGCAAGCAGCTTGACGGTAACCGCCGCGAACAGGATGCGCAGCACCGTCGCTGCCACCA
>NZ_RZSR01001674.1:0-595 GCF_004023265.1 Mesorhizobium sp. M1A.F.Ca.IN.020.06.1.1 | reverse complement strand
ACTTGAAAGAACCGCTCTGCGCCTGCACCTCGGAGTAGCTTTCGGTGGTGCCGGACGGGATCAAGGCGAAGCCCTGGATCGCCTCCTGTTCCGACTTGAAGGAGGTGATGATCGTATAAAGGATCGGGAAGAAGATCAGCAGGGCGACGACCCAGGCCGCGACTGTTGCGATCGTCTTGTGCTGGGTGGTGACTGCGCGTGCCATGTCAGGTCCTCCCGTATCGGCGATGTTGGCGGCAGGGTCGACCCCCACTCCGGTTTGCTGCGCAAACCACCTCTCCCCCGATCGACGGGGTAGAGGAAGCGCGGGGCTTCGATGCAGGCGTTTCCTCTCCCCCGGGCAGGGGGAGAGGTGTCCCGCGCAGCGGGACGGAGTGGGGGTGGTTCAGCGCAAGTGGCATCGTCTTGCCCCTACTTGTCCAGGTTCCTGCCGACCGCGCGCATGACGAAGAAGGCGACGATGTTGGCGAGAATGACCGCGATGACGCCGCCTGCCGACGCCTGGCCGATTTTGAATTCCAAGAGCGCCTTCTGGTAGACGAGGAACGGCAGGTTGGTGGAGGCGTAGCCGGGACCGCCATTGGTGGTGACCAGG
>NZ_RZSR01001673.1:0-595 GCF_004023265.1 Mesorhizobium sp. M1A.F.Ca.IN.020.06.1.1 | reverse complement strand
TTCGCGCTCGGCGGCATGGGCGGCGGCGATGCCAAGCTGCTGGCCGCGACCGCCGTATGGATGGGGCTCAACATCAATCTCATCGGCTACTTGGTGACCTCGACATTGATCGGCGGCCTGCTGACGGTTGCCATTCTGGCCTACCGGAAATCGCCATTTGCGGTTTACACCGGCCACAACCGTTTTCTCCGCCATTTCGCCGACGAGACCGCAGGCATTCCTTATGGCATCGCGCTTGGTCTTGGCGGGCTCCTCACCTTTCCGGATTCTTCGTTGATGGTCTGGGCGCTGGATAGGCTCACGACCTAAAGCACATCGCCATCTTCAGATGCGCTCGGTGCGCTTCGGAGTCTGGCTTTACGCCTACCAAACAGCTTGTTGCCTTCGGAAAATCAGTTTCTGTGACAAGGGTTCTCGCGGCACTTGGCCGCCTTTTTTGTTAACGGCAAGGCGGTTCAGTCCAATTTGAGTAAACGTTAAATTAATCACGATCGTAAGCATTGCATTAACCTTGTTTTGACGATTGCGGCTGCAAAGTCCGGCTTGGCGAGGTGGTTTGCCTTGAGGCGAAGGGTCCGGACGAATGCCAGCATCC
>NZ_RZSR01001672.1:0-595 GCF_004023265.1 Mesorhizobium sp. M1A.F.Ca.IN.020.06.1.1 | reverse complement strand
GTAGTGCGGCGGCTTGGTCACCGGCACGTCGGGAGCGGCCTGCTCCTCCAGGGCCAGGAACCGGTCGGCAAGGGCGGCCAGCTTGCGTTCCATGCGCTCGATCACCGTCCACTGCTCGGCGATCTGGCCGGACAGTTCCTCGATCGTCTTTTCCTGCTCGGCGGCGCGGATTTCCAGCGTCGTCAGCCGATCGTCAGGCATCGTCATCATCCCGGTCTCTGTGAATGTGAAGCTCCCGGCCACCTTCGAAATTGACAAGCGCGGGGGGATTTGTCGAGAGTGAATGGCGTTCCGGCCAATTGGCACGGGCGGGGCGTCGTGCTAGGCAATTTGACCAAGCGATAAAAAATAACGAGTGGGACAGGCTGCATGGCGCAAGCCGCAATCGAGCTCATAGGCATCAACAAGAGTTTTGGCGCCGTGCGCGCCAACCGCGACATCAACCTGGAAGTCACGCGCGGCACCATCCATGGCATTGTCGGGGAGAACGGCGCAGGCAAATCGACGCTGATGTCGATCCTCTATGGCTTCTACCAGGCCGACAGCGGCGAAATCCGCGTCGCCGGCAAGGCGGTGTCGATCAACACCCCAAACG
>NZ_RZSR01000167.1:0-8370 GCF_004023265.1 Mesorhizobium sp. M1A.F.Ca.IN.020.06.1.1 | reverse complement strand
ATCCAGGTGCTCGCGCTCCTCGGGCGTCAGCGGTTCGGCCGAAGGCTCGGAGCCCTTGGCGGATTGAGTGCTTGCCAAGGCGCGGCCACCGAGATCACGCAGCGTGATTACCTGATCCGTACCCTGGACGAGGCGGCTCGCCTCGTTGCTAAAAGCCTGCAGATCATCATTGGCGAGAGCAGGCGACTTGGAGAGCCCTTCCAGAAGGGTCTTGAGATTGACGAGTTCGCCATCAACGACCAGCGACACCTGACGAGCAATCCAAAGCGCCTCCTGCTCGATACGAGACTGCTCATGCAGGGCGTAGGCAACGAACAGATAGGCAGCAAACAGCCAGACCGGCAACACGGCCGCTGCGATTAGTCCAAGCAGATGGGCTCGTACCGATCGACGAGGCAAATCTGTTTCCCTGTCTTCCCCAATACTGCAAGCTTAGCCGCAAGCTGGCGAACGACAAGCTTAGATTAACACTGCTGAACATGGCCAAGTTCGAAGGCCGCTTGGCGCCAGACAATGCGGCTAAGCGAAAATCACTGAGTTGCAAAGAGTCCCGCCCGAGGGGTGGACAGAGGAGCCACGCGGGAACCAGAGCTTGGTTTTGCCGTCATTTCCGGCTCGGCGGGCCAGCGTATCTCGTCGCCTTTCATTCGAGGGACGAAAAGGTGACGTACCCCTTCGCCGGCAAGACGGTACGCCTCCCTAGATGGATAATAAGCGCGCCCGAGCGCGGGGTCAGCCCGAGCGGTCTGCGCTACAGCGAACGCGATACCGTCGGGATGGCGGCAGACTGACAATTGCCGGCTTGGTCTTGCATGCGCCGCTGCGCTGAACCAACAGGAGTTTTCTGGATTGCTCGACCAGTCTGGAGCTCTTGGCAATCATCACTCGCGTCTGGTCGATCAGCTCTAGATAGCGCATCTCCTGCTGGCGGAGTTGGATCAGCAAGCGGCGACGATTTTCCCTCTTCATTGCCTTCATCAGATTCCCTTCTCATCATCCGACCGGCACCGACAAGCTTGAGCAGACTGCGGCCTTGCTGCATGTAAGCGGGCAAGAAACTCGCTGCATTAACCTTTGTGATTTGCGCCTCAAAACCACAACGGAACGACGCGGGGGATTTCGCGTTGTGGGCAATGCTTCTCCACGACCACATCAGCATGGCGCGGCGCCACGTCCGACAGGGCGAGCGGCACATCGCACGTCAGCACGAGCGGATTGCCTGCCTCAGAACCAGCAGGCTGCCGATCGAGGATGCATTGAGGCTCCTGAGCCTGTTGGAAGAGGTTCACGCATTGCAGCGGCAGCACCTGTCGCGACTGCTATCGAAATCGGCCGGTAAAGCAGTCTCGGAGCTTTCGGCCGAGACGCAAGTGGTGGCGGGCCGGAATGACGTGATTGCGATTCCCGAGCCCATTATCGGGCTCGGGCTGGAGCTGGAGCAAGCGCTTAAAGAAATCTTGAGCGAGTCGGCCGCCAAACCTTCCAAGGACAAACTTCACTAGCCAAGGCGGCTCTCTCGCTCCTCGGGAGTCCTACTGCAAAAAGCGGATCGCTTCAGCCCGCCTTCTCAAGAAAGCGCTTCGCCATAGCCAATGTGGACCTTTTGCCCGCGAATTATCCGACGCCGCAGGCGCGCTACGCTCTCCGTCGCTTAGAAACCGCGCGCCATAGGCGGGGCAGGTGTGACGTTTCGCGTCGGTTTGCGGTCGAAATCCGGAAGCAGCCACCCTATTTGCGTTGAGCCATGATCAGTCGGACCGATCTTTGAATGAGCGAAGCAGCCAAAAGGCGCGCGTTGCTGCTCCTCAATCCCAAGGCTCGGCGCGGCCAGGAGATGCTCGCGCCAATTGTGGAGCGGCTGGGGCGAGGTCGGCTTTCCGTCACTGTTGAGATGTTCGAGGCGTTGCCTGAAATCGCGCGAGACATCGTTCGCTTACGCCATATGGCCGATCTTGTGGTCGTGTGCGGTGGTGATGGTTCGGTGTCCTCGGCGGCGACGGCGATCATGGAAAGCGGCCTGCCGATGGGCATCATTCCTATGGGGACGGCGAATGACCTTGCTCGCACGCTCAACATTCCGATGGATCTCCTGCAGGCCGCCGATGTGATCGCGCGCGGCCGGACTCGGCTGATCGATGTCGGGACGGTCAACGGTCATGCCTTTTTCAACGTCGCAAGTATCGGACTCAGCACCGAACTGGCGCAGGGTCTTGACCCCGCACTGAAGAAGCGCTTCGGCAGGCTGGGCTATGCGCTGGCGGCGATGAAAGTGTTGACCCGGGCCGCGCGGTTTCACGCGAAGATTACCGAGAAAGGCGCGGCGATCGAGGTGGAAACCTACCAGATCGCGGTTGGAAACGGTCGGCACTACGGCGGCGGCAACGTGGTGGAAGAAACGGCCGAAATCGATGACGGACATCTCGATCTCTATAGCTTGGAAATGACGAACCTCTGGAAGCTGGCTTTGATGCTCCGCTCTTTCCGTTCTGGAACGCATGGCGCATGGCGTGAGGTGCGCACGGCCAGGTGCGTCGAGTTCGACATCGAGACGCGGAAGGCGATGCCGGTCAACACCGATGGCGAGATCGTCACGTCGACACCGGCCCATTTCAAGGTTCACCCCAAGGCGATCTCGGTCTTCGCGCCGGATCGCGCCGTGTGAGCGCCCCGTCTTACGGTTTGATCAGTTTCCAGTGCCTCGCCTTGCGCTCGATCAGCGGCAGAGCACGAATGTGCTCGCCGTTGAGGAGAGAAGGTCGAAAGCGACGAAGGCGAGCCTGGGCGTTCCAGGTCATGCGCGAATGGATGGCATGGAAGTTCGGCCGTCCGTCGGGATCCCGCGTGATCATCTCGCCGTCGATGATGAAGGACTCGGGTGTTCGGTTAGCGCGGTCCAAAAGAACGGCCGCCCCTGATGCTCTCGCTGGCCGGCTGACCTACTTTAAGCTAGCGAAGCTTGCGCCCGGGCACCGCCTTTTTGGATCAATGCTGGAAGCGGGACCGGCCGAAAGTTCCAAGCATCTACGCCAACGTCGTACTGGCGTGGAAGCGGCTTAAGCTTCCCATGCGAGTGACCGTGCAAATTGATCGACTTCTTGCCCATCTGATTCCAGGTGCGGAACGGATAGTGGCACAGGATGAGAAGCACCCCATTGAACCTGAGTTCCGCGTAATGCTGAATACTGGCCCATCCGTCGGCGGCGGTCGTTTCGTCCGGGTCATTGTTGCCGATGATCAGGTTCTTGCGCCCATTGAGGCGCGACAGAAGTGCCTCCCCGCCTGCTTTGCCGTGGCGCGCGAAGTCGCCAAGATGCCAGACCTCGTCGTCAGGCGTGACGGTCTCGTTCCAGAAAGAGATCAGCGCTTCGTCATGTTCGGCAAGCGATGCGAAAGGCCGCCGGTCAATCCGTAGGATGCGGGCATCATTGAAATGCGTGTCGCTCGTAAAAAATAGCATCAGGGCATGCCGGCAATGCAGATCGAAACCCACCCTGGGCCTAAGGCTAGCAGCCTTCGGCCCTTAAGGATCTTACCATTCGCACAATGATCCGATCATAAGGCGTTTTCTCCGATCTGCTGTAGTTGATCGTGAAAAGCGCGGCGCGGTCATCACAGACCCTGATGGCGCGAACATATCGGATCTCGCCGTTGTTGATCCCTGAATAGCTGGCCCAGGTCGAGGTCAGGCGCCGGTACGTCAACTTCCAGCCGGCCTTTTCGTCTTCCAGCATGCGATGCTCGATCTCGGCCCGAAAGCTGGCTCTTCCAAGTCTGGCGCCCCACACGGCAAGAAACGCGTCTTGTTCGCCTTGGAATGCAGCACCCTGATCCGAATGCTGGGTGAGGACGAAACCAGGCGGAACATCGAATGTGAAGCCCAGTTGCCGGACCCCAAACGGCTGCCACTCCTGGGCCTGAAGAGAGGCGGTGCAAAAAAGAAAAGTAAATATACTGAACGCAACCCGCATCGGCTTGATTTAGCGCCGCTTCATAGGGCGTCCAGATCAGTTGGGGCCCCCCGGCCCACCATCTGGTGATCCATCGCAGAGCTGCAGCGGCGTTCGGGCCATGATCTCGACGGACAAGCCTGGCTTGGCGCAAGTGTGTCGCCGGACTTTGCGGGAAGCTGCCGTGGACCCGCAACCGTCGATGCGGCACACCAGCCGCCAAGCTAACTCCAAGCCTGAATCGGCCGCCGTTCAGGCCCGAGCGGAAAAACTGGGGCGCAGGTCTGCTTCAGGAAAAGCTGGGCGTATACGTCCCGTTCTTCGGCTGTGATGCCTTGCTCGCGAGTCAATTGCTTGAAGGCTTCTCGCAACTGATCGAGGTCGAACGTTGAAATGTGTTTGGAGGTAGTCATTGCGCACCTAGGGGTGATGTTCCACTCATTTCTTGGCAGCTCGCGAGAGGCCTTGCGAAGGCTTGGCTTCCTGTCGGGTTCGCTTGCGCTGCTGTCTCCCAACGCGACGGCAATAGCCGACGCCACGTCGCACCGAACTGCGTTCAGCGAGGCTTGTTCCGCTGAACGGCTTGTCTTCTTTCTAATATTAGCAAAGTCTTTATGAAGGTCCCGCCGGCCCATGACTCGTTAACCATGGCAAAGGGCTTGAGCATTGGGCGACGAAGTGCATCGAGGCAATCATCATTCAGGATGACGGCCGGGCCGGTCTGTCGACCCCATCACCATCCCTACTCGATCCCAACGCCCCCCGAAAAGAAGGCCAAAGACATGGTGGATCTTATCTGGGAGCTGGCAGCGTTGCTGGTGATAGGAACGGGTAGACCAGCGGACTATTAACTCCGCCGGTCCTGGTTCGAATCCAGATTTGCAGCTAGAACTTCGTGTGAGAATTCAAACGCCACCTTTTACATACCAGCAAGGGTTGAATCAACCCTTACCAAGCATCCTTACTGGTGCATTTTGCCGATCGTTAGATTTTGAAATGTCGAGGATGTTAGCCGTACCGCGCGGGGATGATCTGCCTCCGCCGCATCCGATAGCATCCGGGAATCCGCCCCAAAGGCTTCGCCGATCATATTAGCGATCAACGATGTATTAACGACTAAGGCGCAGCCTTGCCGGATCGGGGACGAGAACCGCCCCCTGATCGACGATCCGGCGCTTTATGTGCCGAGACGTTCGACCGATGCGGAGCCAAACGCATGAGCGTCGAAACAGCGCTGGCGCAGCTGTTGCGCATGCTTCACCGTCGAGCCTTGAACCTGGCGGCGTTGCCGGACGATGAAAGACTTGCTCATTACGACCTCATCCGCCGCTCGTGCTGCGGAGCAGCCGAGCAAATCGGCCAGAGCCCCGACAATGCCGCCATCACGGCAAACAGCGTGGTCGAATTCACCCGCGCCATGGTGGGCATCATCGAGGCAAGGCGCGGGTAAGAAGGCGGCGAGGAAGAGCTGATCGGCTGTCGCGGCAAGCGGCTCATGGCAAATGGCGAAGCCGAGATCGCGCCCTTTCCCTATCTGCCTGCGCCGGCCTCTGCTCCGCCTACTCCGCCGCCGCGTATCCCGCGATGCCCTTGATCTCCAGAAAATCCTCGAGACCGTATTCGGCATATTCGCGGCCGTTGCCGGACTGCTTGTAGCCGCCGAAGGGCAGGCCGGCGTCCCACGTCGGATAGTTGATATAGACGTTGCCGGAGCGCATGCGGGCCGCGGCCTGGCGCGCCTTCTCGATGTCCTTGGCCTGGATGTAGGAGGCGAGGCCGAAGACGGTGTCGTTGGCCAGCTCGATCGCCTGCTCGACCGTGTCGTAAGGCATGATCGACAGCACCGGCCCGAAGATTTCTTCGCGCGCGATGCGCATGTCGTGCGTCACGTTGGCGAAGACGGTCGGGCGGACATAGTAGCCGCGGTTGAGCTCGGCCGGACGGCCGGGGCCGCCAGCGATCAGGGTCGCGCCTTCGTCGATGCCGCTCTGGATCAGGTCTTGAATCTTGTCGAACTGCAGCTGGCTTACCACCGGGCCGAGCTTCGTTCCCGGCGCGTCGGCCGGCCCGACGGTGAGTTTCTCCGCCGCCGTCCTGGCATAGCCGGCGGCCTCGTCATGCCGGTCGCGCGGCACGAACATGCGGGTCGGCGCGTTGCAGGACTGGCCGCTATTGCCAAAGCAGCCGGCCACGCCCTTGGTCACCGCCCTTTGCAGATCGACGTCGGGGAACAGGATGTTGGCGGATTTACCGCCGAGCTCCTGATGCACACGCTTCACCGTGTCGGCGGCCGCCTTGGCGACGAGGATGCCGGCCCGCGTCGAGCCGGTGAAGGACATCATGTCGACATCCGGATGGCTGGCCAAAGCCTGCCCGACAGTTGGGCCATCGCCGTTGACCAGGTTGAAGACGCCCTTCGGCACACCGGCCTCGTCCATGATCTCTGCGAAGATGATGGCGTCGAGCGGCGCGATCTCCGACGGCTTCAGCACCATGGTGCAGCCGGCGGCGAGCGCCGGGCCGACCTTGCAGGTGATCTGGTTGAGCGGCCAGTTCCAGGGCGTGATCAGGCCGACGACGCCGATCGGCTCCTTGACGATCAGCGAGGAGCCTTTGACATGGCGAAACTGGAAGGTCTTCAGCACCTCGGCCATCTTCTCCAGATGCGCCTGGCCGACGCCGACCTGGCTGTCCAGCGCCATCTGGCGCGGCGCGCCCATCTCGCGCGAGACGGCGAGCGCAAGGTCCTTGCTGCGCTTCTTGTAGACCTCGATGACGCGGTTGAGGATGTCGAGGCGCTCCTCGACTTCACTGAAGCCGAAAGTAGCGAAGGCGCGCCTGGCGGCAGCGACCGCCTTGTCGACATCGGCCTTGGTGCCCAGCGAGATCTGCGCGAAGGCGTCTTCGTTCGACGGATCGATGACGTCGAAATTGTTCGGCACCACCGGATCGACCCACACGCCTTCGATATAGAACTGCAGATTGTGCGACATATCTTCTCCCTTCGGCGCGCTTGGCGAGCGTCATATTCCGCCAGAGATAACGACGCGCGTATGGCAACGCAAGACAGGGTCGTTGAGCCAGCGGCGGAGCCGTACCGCAGTCCGCTAAGAGTTCAGTCCTCAAAGGAACTGGCGGCCACATAGATCGCGGCAAGCTTCTCGATGCCGGCCTGGTCTTCCTTGTCGAAGCGGCCTGGCAGCGGGCTGTCGAGATCGAGCACGCCGAAGATGCCTTCGTCGTCGCGCAAGAGCACGACCAGTTCCGAGCGCGAGTCGGCATCGCAGGCGATGTGGCCGGGAAAATCGTGCACGTCCTTGATCAGCATCGACATATCGAGATCGACCGCCGTGCCGCAGACGCCCTTGCCGACCGCTATGCGCACGCAGGCCGGCTTGCCCTGGAAGGGGCCGAGCACCAGCTCTTCGTCGGATTGAAGGAAATAGAAACCCGCCCAGTTGAGGTCGGGCACCATCTGGTAGATGAGCGCCGAGGTGTTGGCGGCGTTGGCGATCGAGTCTCGCTCGCCTTCCAGCAGCGCTTTCAATTGCCTGGCCAGCTCATCGTAGAAGGCCGGCTTGTTGCTCGTGTCGAGGGCCGTTGCCGCAAACATCCTGGTCGTTTCTCCGTTGCTAAGGCGCTGAAGCGCCCGCTACAGTTTGGCCTTATCTGCCACCAATGCTGCGCGCGGGAAATACACAAGTCGTGAGCGCCATTCTCGCCAACCGAAAACGCGACCGCGCGCAGCCGGAGGCAGGCGAGACCCCGCTCACCTTTGCGGTGCTGGTCTTTCCCGGCTTTCCGATGATGGCGTTTTCTTCTGTCATCGAGCCGCTGCGCGGCGCCAACATTCTTGCGAAGCGCGACTGCTACCGATGGGTGATCGTCGGCGCGGATCAGGGCACGGTCGAAGCCTCCAACGGCGTCGTCATCCAGCCCGGCTTCTCGGCCGCCAACGCACCGAAGGTCGATCGCATCGTCGTCTGCTCGGGCGGCGATGCCGACCATGTCGTGGCCGACGAGGCGATGAGCTGGATCCGCAAAAGCCTGCGCGGTGGCGCGCATATCGGCGCGGTGGCGGATGCGGCGTTCTTCCTCGCCCGCGCCGGCCTGCTCGACGGCCATGCCTGCACCTTGCACTGGACCAGCCGGGCCGCTTTCACCGAGGCGTTTCCCGACATCGAGCTCAGGCGCGATCTCTTCGTCATCGACCGCAAGCGTTTTACCTCGGCCGGCGGCGTCGGCAGCCTCGACATGATGCTGGAGATCATCACGCGCGACTACGGCGCCGAGCTTGCCGCTGGTGTCGCGGAATGGTTCGTGCACTCTCCCCTGCGGTCGAGCGTCGACCGCAAGCTGATGCCGCTGCGCCTGCGCACCGGGGTGCAGAACGAGCTGGTGCTGTCGGCGATCGCCATCATGG
>NZ_RZSR01001671.1:0-596 GCF_004023265.1 Mesorhizobium sp. M1A.F.Ca.IN.020.06.1.1 | reverse complement strand
GTCCCGGCATCCCGCACCGACGAGGCCTTTCTTTTTTCTCTCATGGCTTTGTGAGAGACCGGCGCTTTGTCGTAAGCCGGCCGAAGCAGGACCGAACCCGTGAGCGCCGCCGTAACCACCGAAGACCGCATCCGCGCTCTGCCCTGCTGGAGCGGCGGCATCGAGATCGAGCCGCTGCCGGGCGGCCTCAGCAACGCCAACTATGTCGTTACCGACGCCGCCGGCCGGCACGTGGTGCGCTTCGGCCAGGACTTCCCGTTCCACCATGTCTTTCGCGAGCGCGAGGTGATGACGGCGCGCGCGGCGCATGCGGCCGGCTTCGCGCCGGCCGTGCACTACGCCGAGCCCGGAATTCTGGTGACCCAGTTTCTCGGCGCCAGGACCTTCCTTGCCGAGGATGTGCGCGCCGATCTCGGCCGCGTGGCGGCGCTGCTGCGGCGCTTTCACCGCGAGATGCCGAACCACGTCTCCGGCGCCGGTTTCATGTTCTGGGTCTTTCATGTCATCCGCGACTATGCGCGCACGCTCGAGGAAGGTGGCAGCCGCAAGAAGGACGAGCTGCCGCGCTATCTCGCTTTAGCCGACGAGCTCGAACG
>NZ_RZSR01001670.1:0-597 GCF_004023265.1 Mesorhizobium sp. M1A.F.Ca.IN.020.06.1.1 | reverse complement strand
GCTTTGAGCGGCTTGGAATCGTCGCACAAAATGTCGAGCCGCTCGTGGCGATGGCCCCAGCCGTGCAGGATCAGGCTGAACAGGCAGGTCGTGGTCAGATCGAGCGTCCACTTTCCCGTCTGGCTTGCGTCGGCGCGCAGGTGTTTTGTCTCTTTGGCGATGGTCTTGCCGTAGCCGCGCGCAAAGCGCAGCACGCAGTCGAGGACTTCGCTGCTCTCCTTATCGGCGGCCGCCGCTGCGAACAGCCTCGGCGCGTCGGCCGGATCGAAGGATTTCATGAAGGCCTGGAGCTCGTGCGCCAGCTGCGGCACAGGCTGGCCGGCGGCGAACAGGATGCGGTGCATTGCGTTCATGACAAAGCGATGCAGATCGTAGCGGTAGAACAGCCAGTTTTTCGCGGCAAGCACCGGCTCGAACAGATATTCGAAGGCCTTGCCGCCGAGATTGAGACGCTTGTCGGCGGCGATCACGATCGCGCGGCCGCTGACGCGCCGCGCAAGGTCGAGCGCGATCACCGGCCAATTGTCGCGCTTGCGCAGCGATTTCGATTTCAGCTCGGGCGCCTGGATCCGGTACTTTGTCCGGATCTCCGTCACC
>NZ_RZSR01001669.1:0-600 GCF_004023265.1 Mesorhizobium sp. M1A.F.Ca.IN.020.06.1.1 | reverse complement strand
CCTCGGTCTGCACCGACACGGTCGTGAACACCGGCGACAAATTGCGCGACAATCCGGAGCTTGCCGAGCGCCTCGCCGCCGGCGGGCCGCTTGCCGTGCATGGCGTCCAGCTCACGCCAAGCAAGCTGGTCAAGCCGGTAAACGTGCCGCCCTTCGGCTCCTGGGTCGTCGACTTCGACGGCTATTTCGAAGACCCTGACGTCCAGGGCCATGTCGGCGACGTCAGGGTCTGGCGCCCCTGCGAGGGCCGCGCCGGCTATTATGAGGAAATCCCCGGCGGCTTCCTGCCTCCCGTCTATCCGCCGGACTTCCCTCCGCCCGGCAACCTGCCGCCATGCCTTGATGTCGAGGACGTGCAGTATTTCTGCACACCCCGCGGCCTCCGGGCCGACCTCTATCTCGATGACCACGCCGGCTTTGGCGGCGATTCGATCAAGGCTTTGTCCAAGACACCGGGCGTCGGGGTGACCTCACCCATGTCGCATGCGCCGGGCAAGCCCTACACGATCGGCATCATCGGCCATAATCCGGGCGACACCGTCAATGTCGGGCTCTGCTTCCACCTGAAGTCCGACCGGGACAAGGGCGGCTACTATCCTT
>NZ_RZSR01001668.1:0-601 GCF_004023265.1 Mesorhizobium sp. M1A.F.Ca.IN.020.06.1.1 | reverse complement strand
AAGATCGGCTTCCTCGACCTCACTCCTTCCCAGCCGACCGTCGACGTTCTGCGCGACCAGGGCTTCATGATGGGCTACGGCATCGACGTGAAGGATCCCAACAAGATCGGCGACGAAGACGATCCGCGCATCGTCGGCCACGACGTGACCAACGGCAACGAGGAAGGCGGCCGCAAGGCGATGGAGAACCTCCTGCAAAAGGACAACACCATCAACGTCATCCACACCATCAACGAGCCGGCCGCAGTCGGTGCCTACCAGGCGCTCAAGGCCGTCGGTCTGGAAAAGCAGGTGCTGATCGTTTCGGTCGACGGCGGCTGCCCGGGCGTCAAGTCGGTTGCCGAGGGCGTTATCGGCGCCACCTCGCAGCAGTACCCGCTGCAGATGGCGGCGCTCGGCATCGAGGCGATCGCCAAATTTGCCAAGGACGGAACGAAGCCGAAGCCGACCGAAGGGAAGAACTTCTTCGACACCGGCGTCAATCTCGTCACCGACAAGCCGGCCAACGGCGTCAAGTCGATCGACACCAAGGAAGGCCTCGCCAAGTGCTGGGGCTGACGCTCTGACGGTTCACAAAGCTTGCGGCTGGGGGCTTGATCCC
>NZ_RZSR01001667.1:0-602 GCF_004023265.1 Mesorhizobium sp. M1A.F.Ca.IN.020.06.1.1 | reverse complement strand
AAGCCAGGCGGCGTAAACGCTTCAGTTGGCCGCTTAGACCGAGGCTTTTTCGGCCAGCACCATGTAGTTGACGTCCATGTCCCTGGATTTCTGCCAGCGGTCGGCCAAGGGATGATAGATCACGCCGGTCCGGTCGACGATGGTCAGCCCCGCCGCGCCAAGCGCCTTTGCCAACTCCTCCGGCCGCACTAGCTTGCCGAACTGATGCGTGCCGCGCGGCAGCCAGCGCAGCACATACTCGGCGCCGATGATGGCAAGGCCAAGCGCCTTCAGCGTGCGGTTGATGGTGGCGACGAACATGATGCCGCCGGGCCGCACCATCTCACTGCATTTGGCGACGAAGAGATCGACATCGGCGACATGCTCGACCACCTCCATGTTGAGGATGACGTCGAATGTCTCGCCGGCGTCGGCCAGCGCCTCGGCCGTGGTGGCGCGATAGTCGACATTTACGCCGGCTTCGGCCGCGTGCAGCTTAGCGACCTCGATGTTGGTGGCCGAGGCGTCGGCACCGACCACTTCCGCGCCAAGCCGTGCCATCGGTTCGCATAAAAGCCCGCCGCCGCAGCCGATGTCGCGGAAGCGCAGACCCTCGAATGGCC
>NZ_RZSR01001666.1:0-605 GCF_004023265.1 Mesorhizobium sp. M1A.F.Ca.IN.020.06.1.1 | reverse complement strand
GTCGAACACTCGCTGCAGGAGTTGCGTACCAAAGCCGTGTTTGCCAGGCACGACCGGCGGGCCGCCTTCCTCGCACCATTCCAGGACCAGAATTCGGCCCCCATCGACGTATTCCAACCGCCACGAGATCGAGACCGATCCGGTAGGATTGGAGAGCGCCCCATATTTGATGGCGTTCGTGGTAAGTTCATGAATGGCCAGCGCGAAGGAAAGCGCCACGTTCGAGCGCAACCAAACCGGCTCGCCTGTGAGATCGAACCGATCGAGAGAGGCATGCGGGTCGATCGAGGCGGCAATGAGCGTGCTGAGATCGGCACCGCTCCAATTCTCCCGGGTGAGGATATCATGCGCTTGTGCCAGCGAAACCAGCCGGGCCGAAAGCGCCTCCTTTGCGAGCGCGAGGCTGGTTGCGCTGCGCATGGTCTGGCTCGCGATTGCCTGAACTACGGCCAGCGTGTTCTTGACCCGGTGGTTTAGTTCATTGACCAACAGTTGGCGCTGCTCCTCACTCCGTTTGCGCTCGGAGATGTCGAGGCTGATCTGGACAGCGCCTATTACCGAGCCTGCCGCATCGCGGACGGGCCGCGCGCTAGAAAGCAGGTAAC
>NZ_RZSR01001665.1:0-606 GCF_004023265.1 Mesorhizobium sp. M1A.F.Ca.IN.020.06.1.1 | reverse complement strand
TATTCGAGGCGTATCTCAGCCTGTTCCTGTTCGGACATTATCTACCGTCTGCGTATGCGTCGCCCAGGGATGGGCCTTTGGGCGGGGCCGGTGGGGTTTGTGACCGGCGCGCCGCTGATATCACATTTCACATTGTCGTGGAATGCTACCACGCGGCATTCGACATCGAGATTGGTTGGTGGCAAACTGTCATCGTGCCGTCACAGTTGCGACCTGCGGTGGACGTGCCTGAGACGGCTGCAATCGAGGAATCCATGAAAGGGAGAACCAATCATGTCTCTTGCATCCCATCTTGATGAGCTGCAGCGGAAGCACGGCGACATCGAGCGCGAGCTTATCGACGCGATGAATCATCCTTCGGTAGACGACCTCGAGATCGCCACTCTGAAGCGGCGCAAGCTGGCAATCAAGGACGAGATTGAAAAGCTGAAGGCGAAACCGACGGCACACTGAAACTCCTCTAGGCAGCATAAACCGCACCCGTCGGGTGCAAGCCAACCGGTGGCAAGAATGCCGCCGGTACGGTGAGTTTACGCTGAATTTCCCGAGTCTTCCCGGAATGCAACCGCAGCCCGATGTGGGCTGCTGAACCGCGCGGCCGCCAAC
>NZ_RZSR01001664.1:0-607 GCF_004023265.1 Mesorhizobium sp. M1A.F.Ca.IN.020.06.1.1 | reverse complement strand
AGATAGGCTTGCGGCGATCAGCGGCAAGCCCATTACTCATCGCAAGACAAATCGCGCGGCCGCATTTTCGGGGAAATAAAAAGCACCGCCCGACGGCGGCCCCTTTTACACTGAAAGCTCAGACGAAATTACTGCGCGCCGCGCGCCACGCGCTCAATTTCCTCGCGCACCAGCCGTTCGACCAGTGTCGGCAGGTTGTTGTCGAGCCAGTCCTGCAGCATCGGTCGCAGCATCTCCTCGGCCATCTCGTCGAAGCTCTTCTTGCTGCGGCTGGCGAAGGCATCGGAAAGCTCGCCGAAGGCCGCCGCGACCTGACGGCCCGCATGCTCGGACAGGATTGCCGGCCGGGCTGGCGGCAGGTCGGACGAGGATGGCGCCGGAACGTTGCCAGGCGCCGCGGTTTCGGCCGTTGGCGCGGCAAGATCCTCGTCGTCGATCTCGACTTCGCGCGCCACTTCCGGAGTTGCTACCTTCGCCTTGACGGAATTTCCGCCAACGGCGGCGATCTCGCGCCGCCATTCGGCGACGATGGTATCGGCACCTTGCGGCACGCTCTCCGCCGCCCTCGCGACCGCCGGGGTGTCCGGCTCGGCGGCTACCCTGGCCC
>NZ_RZSR01001663.1:0-608 GCF_004023265.1 Mesorhizobium sp. M1A.F.Ca.IN.020.06.1.1 | reverse complement strand
ATCGCGAACCGCCATGCACGTGCCGATGTAACCCGGCAGCGCCTGCCTGGTCAGCATGTTGCGGCAACCAGCAAGCTCGGCGGCGCGGTTGGCATGAAAATCCGGCGTGAACCACACCTTCATGATGCCATCGGCAATCACCTCGATGCCGTCACGCTCGACCGTCGCGATGCGGCTGTTCCAGCTCTCGGCGGTACCTATTTTGTGCGCGGTGTCGCTGAGGATCAGCGCTTCGACGAGTTCGGGCCGCCGTGCATAGAACCCCTGCGCGACCATGCCGCCGGCCGACAGGCCAAAAAGCACGACCTTCTGGAAGCCGAAGCAGTCGATGAGCGCGCTCAGATCGTCGACATGGTCGTCGATCGAGCGCACGCCGCTGCCGATGTCGGAAAGTCCGTGGCCGCGCTTGTCATAGACAAGCATCGGCATCTCACCGGCAAGCCGTGCGACGACATCGTCCCAGATCCGCAAGTCGGTGCCGAGCGAATTGATGAAGATGATCGGGCGCGCAGAAGCCGTCCCGGCGATAAGGCGATGGTGCAACGTAATGCCGCCGATACTGACGAATGGCACGATCTCGATCCTCCAAACCAACATTGCACCAGTTG
>NZ_RZSR01001662.1:0-608 GCF_004023265.1 Mesorhizobium sp. M1A.F.Ca.IN.020.06.1.1 | reverse complement strand
TGCGGTCGGTTTCGTCGCCGGCGGTTTTGCTTCCGGCGCCGCAGCAGCTTCCGCCGTCGGGCTCGACGGCTTTTGGTTTTCCGCTGCTTTCGGCAGGGGTGCCGGCAAGTTCTCGACCGACGGCTGAGCCGGTTCGGCCTCCGCCGGCTGCGAGACTTTCGCCTGGTTGTTTTTGGCCAGGCTCTCTGAAGGGGCAGGCGGTGTCGGCTCGGATTTCTGTCCGGTCTCTACTTGCGCCTGTTTCTGGGCGGTCTTGTCTTGCGGTTGCGGCGCAGCCGACAGGGCAGGCTGTGTCGGCTTCTGCTCAGTCTCGGCCTGCTTCTGGACCGGTTGTGTCGTGTCTTGCGGTTGCGGCAGAGCCGGAGCGGCAGGCTTTGCCGGCTCAACGGTGGCTGAGCTGTCCGCCTTCGGTTCTTCCGGCTGCGGTTCGGCCGGCGTCTATTTCAGCGGCGCGTTGGTCACTCCGCCCGCCGTTGAAAAGCCTGGGCCTCTTACGCCGAAGCCGGCGGCAAAACCCGTCGCGGAAGCGCCCAAGCCGGTAGCGGAGGCACCGACGCCTCAGCCAGAAGCACCGCAACCTCGGCCGCAAGCGCCGGCCGCCGCCAGGA
>NZ_RZSR01000166.1:0-8371 GCF_004023265.1 Mesorhizobium sp. M1A.F.Ca.IN.020.06.1.1 | reverse complement strand
GTGCGACCCTTGCGGGCGAAAGCTTTCAGCTCCTCGGTGATGGAGCCGATGCGTTCGGTCAGCGCTGCGATGGCGCCGAGATTTTCCTCCGCCGGCGCCGTCTGCTTGCGTTCCAGGAAAACGCGCGCATTGTCGGCATAGGCGCGGATGGTCGCCACCGGCTGGTTGATCTCATGCGCGACGCCCGCGGCAACCTGGCCGAGCGTCGCCAGGCGGTTGGCCTGCACCAGCTCCTGCTGCATGACCTGCAGCTTGGCTTCGGTGCTGCGGTGGTCGGCGATCTCGGCCTGCAGCCGGTCGCGCGCGAGGCTGAGGTCCTGCGTGCGCTCGACGACGCGCCGTTCGAGTTCGGCGCGCGCCGCCTGCTCGGCAGCGATCCGCATCTGCGCGGACTGCCGGCGCCACAACAGATAAGCGGCCAAAGCAAGCAGCGGGACAAGGACGCCGAGGGCCAACAAACGCATTTCGCGCTGCGCCGCCGCGATCGGCGCTTCCGCCGGCACGAGATAGTCGAGGCGCCATGGCGTCGACGGCACGGCGGTGGATAGCCGCAGATACTCCGCGTCGCTGCCGCCGGGCGTGATGGCGTGCACCAGTGCGACATCGAGGCTCAGCGGTTGCGGTCTCGTGATGGGCAACGGCACCAGCGGAGCCTCGCCGAACTGCTGGCTGGCGCGGATGTCGGCCGCGACTGGAGCGGCCAGCGGCGCCGTCGTCATGAAGCGCCAGGAGGGCACGCTGGTGATCAGCACCACCCCATGCTCGTCGCTGACATAGGCCGGGCGGTTCGCCTCGTGCCAGTCGGCTTCGAGCTGGTCGAACTCCATCTTGACCACGACGACGCCGAGCGGGGCCGCCGCACTCCCGACACGGCGCGAAATGTAGAGGCCCGGGCGCTTGCTGACATTGCCGAGCGCGAAATACTCGGCCGTGCCGGATTGCATGGCGCCCGAGAAATAGGCGCGAAAACCGTAGTCATTGCCGACAAAGCTAACCGGCTCGCGCCAGTTGCTGGAAGCGATGGCCAGCCCGTCCGGGCCGGTGACGTAAAGCACCGAGGCCTTGGTGCCCGAAACCAGCCCTTCGAGCTTGCGGTTCAGCACGTCGATCGAGGCGGGGCTGCGCTCAGCGAGCGCGTCATGCACCTGCTGGTCTTCGGACAGAAGCAGCGGCAGCGCGCGCGGGTTTTCGAGCACCGCACGCAGCAGCGCCACCTTGAGATTGGCGTCGGTCCGCCCTTGCGCCGACAGCGCCTCGATCTCGGTCGAGCGTCCGTAGAGGCCGGCGCCATAGAGCGCTGCAAAGACGATGAGAAGCGCCACCGCCGCAAACAGCAGCCAGGCGCGCCGCGCCCGCCCGGCGAGCAGTTCGGGCGTCGAAGCGAGGGCAGCGGCGGGGCGTTGCAGCCTCGCCCCTTTGTGCATGATTTCGCACAAAGCACAATTCGAGCTATGCGGATCGCCGCACTGCGCTGTCGAATGGCAAAGCGCGTTGCGTCAGAAAACCAAACAAAATCAATGCTCGACGCCTCAAGGCGCAATCTGGCACGGCCGTTGCAAATGCATCCGCAGCAGCCGCGAGGCTGTGAAGGTCAACTGCCCCGGGAGGTCGAGCTTCTCGATCGGGGCCGAACGGAGGACATCATGCAGACGGCAATCGCTGCCGCGGAACCGCGCGGCAAAGTTCCCTTTTATCGGCATCTTTACGTGCAGGTCCTGGCGGCGATCGCCGCCGGCATCCTGCTCGGCCATTTCTATCCCGACATCGGCGCCTCGCTGAAGCCGCTCGGCGATGCCTTCATCAAGCTGGTCAAGATGGTGATCGCGCCAGTGATCTTCCTCACCGTCGCGACCGGCATCGCCGGCGTCTCCGACCTGCATAAGGTCGGCCGGGTCGCCGGCAAGGCGATGATCTATTTCCTCGTCTTCTCGACGCTGGCGCTCATCGTTGGCCTGATCGTGTCAAATGTCGTCCAGCCCGGCGCCGGCATGCACATCAATCCGGCGACGCTCGACGCCTCGAAGGTCTCGACCTTCACCGAGAAGGCGCATGACACGACGATCGTCGGCTTCCTGATGAACATCATCCCCGACACCATCACCGGCGCCTTCGCCCAGGGCGACATCCTGCAGGTGTTGTTCTTCTCGGTGCTGTTCGGCGTCGCTCTCGCTTTGGTCGGCGAGCGCGCTCGTCCGGTGGTCGACTTCCTGCAGGCGCTGACGGCGCCGATCTTCCGCCTCGTCGCCATCCTGATGAAGGCTGCGCCCATCGGCGCCTTCGGCGCCATGGCCTTCACCGTCGGCAAATACGGCATCGGGGCGATCGCCAATCTCGCCTTCCTGATCGGCACCTTTTACCTGACGTCGCTGCTCTTCGTGCTGATCGTGCTGGGAGCGGTGGCATGGTACAACGGCTTCTCCATCCTGGCGCTGATCCGCTACATCAAGGAAGAGCTGCTCCTGGTGCTCGGCACTTCCTCGTCGGAGGCAGCGCTTCCCGGCCTGATGGCCAAGATGGAGCGCGCCGGCTGCAACCGCTCGGTGGTCGGTCTCGTCATCCCGACCGGCTATTCGTTCAACCTCGACGGCACCAACATCTACATGACGCTGGCAGCGCTGTTCATCGCCCAGGCGACCGACACGCCGCTCACCTTCGGCGACCAGATCCTGCTGCTGCTCGTTGCCATGCTGAGCTCCAAGGGGGCCGCCGGCATCACCGGCGCGGGCTTCATCACCTTGGCGGCCACGCTTTCGGTCGTGCCTTCGGTGCCGGTTGCCGGCATGGCGCTGATCCTCGGCGTGGACCGCTTCATGTCGGAGTGTCGCGCGCTCACCAACTTCGTCGGCAATGCCGTCGCGACCATCGTCGTGGCGCGCTGGGAAGGCGAGCTCGACCAGAAGCAGTTCGCCGCCGCCATGGCCGGCCAGATGCCGGAGGAGGCAGACCTCGCGCTCTCAGGCGGCCTGCAGCCGGCCTGAGCGATCGAAACAATTCCCGGAAAATTGCCTCGGTGACTTCACCGTAGCCTTCGATCCGGAGTTGCACAGACAACGAGCGTCCACCCAAGCCGAAACAGGCCGTGGCTCCGCCGCGGCCTGTTCTTTTTGTCGGACGCCGAATAGGGTGGCGCGGGCCGGCATTCTTGCCGGTGCATCCAAGCGTGAGGGCCGACGGATGAGCAGCGCGTTTCCCGAGATCTACCTTGTCCGCCATGGCGAGACGGAATGGAGCGCATCGGCAAAGCATACCGGCCGCACCGACATTCCGTTGACCGCGAAAGGCGAACAGGCCGCACGCGGCGTCGCCGACCGCCTCAAGGAGCAGACCTTCCAGGCGGTCTGGTCGAGCCCATCGCAGCGCGCCTTCGACACCTGCCGGCTGGCCGGCTTCGGCGAGCGCGCGCTCAAGAAGGCCGACCTGCAGGAATGGGATTATGGCGCCTATGAAGGCGTGACGACGAAGGAAATCCTTGCCGGACGTCCCGGCTGGCAGTTGTTTCGCGACGGCTGTCCGGGCGGCGAGACGGCAGCCGATGTCGGCGCAAGGGCCGATGCGATCGTGGCCGAAATCCGGACGGCGGCCGGCAATGTGCTCATCTTCTCGAGCTCGCATTTCCTGCGCGTGCTTGCGGCGCGCTGGATCAGCCTGCCGCCGGAAGGCGGCGAACATTTCGTCCTCGATACCGCGAGCCTCAGCATCCTCGGCTACGAGCACGACCTGACCGAACCGGTCATCCGCCGCTGGAACCAAAAGTAGTTCCGGCCCCTGTTAAGCGGCAAGCATCGCCAGCTCCACGGCCGTTAAATGCCGCGCCTTGCCCTTCGCGAGATCACCCAACTGCAGCCTCCCGATCGCCACCCGCACCAGCCTGAGCACCTCGATGTCGAAGGCGCCGAGCATGCGGCGGATCTGGCGGTTGCGGCCTTCGTCGAGCACGATCTCCAGCCAGGCCGTGCGCCCGCCGCTGCGCAAGAGCGCGATCGAGCTCGCCGTCAGCAATTCCCCGTCGACGACAGCGCCTTGGCGGAACCGCTCGAGCATCTTCTCGTCGGGCGCGGAAGCAATCTGCACATGATAGGTCTTGGCGACATGCGAGGCAGGATCGAGCAAGCCGTTCGCCCAGCGCGTGTCGTTGGTCATCAACAGCAGACCTTCGCTCGCTTTGTCGAGACGGCCGACCGGCGACACGAAGGGCAGGTCAAGATCAGCAAGGCAGTCATAGACCGTGCCGCGCCCGTCGGGGTCGTCGCGCGTGGTGACCAGCCCGCGCGGCTTGTTGAGCATCAGATACACTTTTCGTTCCGCGGCGACCTGTGCGCCATCGACTGCGATGCGGTCGCGATCCGGATCGACGCGCAGCGACGGATCGCGCGCCACCTTGCCGGCAACGCGCACGCGTCCTTCGGCGATCATCAGTTCGGCCTGCTTGCGCGAGCAGAATCCTAGCTTCGACAGCGCTCGGTTGAGGCTGACTTTTCCAGCGATCGGTCGTCGCGGGAATTCGGGAAGCTGTCGTAGGGGCTTGCGTGTCATCGGCCGACAGATGCCATGCCGGGCAACGCCGGCGCAACCTGGCCGCCGTGCTTGCACTTCTCGCATTGCCTTTCGCTCGCAGATCGGCCGCACCTTGATCCCGCGCCAGATCCCGGCCGGCCTGGTCGCCACGCTCGCTGGCGGTCCCGTGCTGATGTGGCTGCTCCGGTGACGAGAAGCGGTGCAGCCAACGTTTCGGGTGGTGACGAGTACCTGACTTTGCTGAACCGGCAGCGTCGTCGACCGCAATCAAATCACGGTTCCGGCGGAGCGCTCAACCGCCGGTAAGGGACGCCGTCGAAGGTTGCCGTCACGAAGCTCTTCACCGACATCTTGCGCTTATGGCCGTCGCTGCAGGCATAGACCGGCCAGCCGGCCTCGCTGCATTCGCTGGCCGCGCAGAGGCGGGCAAGGCAGTTGCCGACAGTCAGCCGGAAGCCGCCTTTGCCGGCGAAGCTCTGCAGCAGGCTGCCATCGGCCGAGCGCCATGTCCGCTGGCGAAATTCCGGCCGCAGGGCCAAAGGTTCGAGAGGGGCGGCGAGATTGGCGGTGCCGGTACGCGCCATGAGCTGAAGACGGTACCGGGCCATCCCGGTCGTATATGCGGTTACGAGGTCGGACTCACCCGAATACGCGGACGCCAGATCGGAGCGGTCGAAGAGAGGAGCCGCTCGCTCGCCTGCTTCTGTTGGCCTCGCAAGGGCAACAAGGGCGACAAGGGCCAAACAAGCTCGCACCATTTTGATTTCCAGCAGCCATGCATCTCCGGCCTGCCAGCGCCCCCGGCTGCCTTCCACACCATCCCGCCAATTGCTGCGCGGTGCAAGCCGCTGCGCCAATAACCCGTGTCACCCATTGGGCGCCGGCGGCAGTTCGAACAGGGTGGCGCCATTCTCCTGTCCCCGCTCGACATAGCCGATGAGCCGAAACCATTTTGCGACGTCCGGTCCATCGAGCCAGCTGCGCGAGTGCACGGGCAGGTTGCCGGCGAGCGCCTGGATGTGGCGGATGTGACGCCTGCAGAAGCGAACGGTTGCCGCTCTGAAGAAGTCCTCCTGCGCGGCAAACAGCGTGTCGGCCGCGTCGCCATGCTCATGCCAGGCGATAAAGGCGACGGCCTGCGCGCCCTCGACCAGCGCATGGGCCCGGCCTTCCTTCAGGTTCATCATCAGATTGTCGTAGGCGGCCTTGCTGTCCTTGCCGGCCGCCAGGTACTCGTCCGACATTCGCTTGGACAGGCCGCGGAAAACATCCTCGAGATCTCCGACCGTCGCTGCGCGTGCTCTCATTTCTCCTCCTGACAGCCCGGCGGGAGTTTGCCCCATGGGAGGAGGATCACCAAGCAAATGAAATCCGCCATGCGCCTGACACGCGCAAATGCATTTCACTTGGCTTAGATGGCCGGTTGCCGCGCTCCCTGCGAGGCGCAGCCTCGATTCCTCAATGGACACAGGTGTCCATTCAAGCTAAGTTCGCCCCGCGCGAAGGTGGACGACTTTGTCGAACCGCGGCAGAACGGGATGGGTTATGGACTTTCGAGGACGGGGCGAGTTGATTGCGCCGGTTCGGTACTGCGCCGCCGATATGGCGTCTCAAGGTTTCTTGGCCCGTTGCACTATCGCTCACGTGATGCGGGCCTGAGCGCATGACAAGGCACTATTCAGCGCTTTCGCTATTCAAGGAAGGCGTCGCCGGCCAGACGGGCTGGGAGAAGGCCTGGCGCTCGCCGGAGCCCAAACCGCGTTACGACGCCGTCATCGTCGGCGGTGGCGGCCACGGCCTCGCCACGGCTTACTATCTCGCAAAGAACCACGGCGTCACCAATGTGGCGGTGCTCGAGAAAGGCTGGATCGGCGGCGGCAACACCGGCCGCAACACAACCGTCGTCCGCTCAAATTACTTCTACCCTGAAAGCGCGGCGATCTACGGATTGGCGCATAGTCTCTACAAGAGGCTATCGAAGGATCTGAACTACAATGTGATGTTTTCCGCGCGCGGCATTCTCACCCTCGCGCATAGCGAAGCGGGAATGGAAACCGCTGCCCGGTCCGTCAACGCCATCCAGGTCAACGGCATCGATTGCGAATTGTTCTCGGTCGAGGACGTCCGCCGGGTGGTGCCGATCTACAATTTCGGCCCGGATGCCCGCTACCCCGTCTATGGCGGCACCTGGCAGCCGAGCGGCGGCACGGCCCGTCATGACGCTGTCGCCTGGGGCTATGCGCGCGCCGCCAGCCTTCTCGGCGTCGACATCATTCAGAACTGCGAGATCAGCGACTTTATCATTGAGAACGGGCGCTGCCGTGGGGTCGTCACGTCGCGCGGCGCAATCCGGGCCGAGCGTACGGGGATGGCGGTGGCCGGCCACTCCTCGGTGCTGGCGGCGAAGGCGGGATTCCGGCTGCCGGTCAATTCCTATGCACTGCAGGCCTGCGTGTCCGAGCCGGTCAAGCCGATCATCGACACGGTGGTGATCTCGCCGGATACGGGCGTCTATGTCAGCCAATCGGACAAGGGCGAACTGGTGATCGGCGGCGCGCTCGACCGCATCCCGTCCTATGGCCAGCGCGGCAACTTGCCGGTGCTGGAAGGCGTGATCGCAGGCATGCTCGAAATGTTCCCGATCTTCGGCCAGCTGAAGATGATGCGGCAATGGGCAGGCATCGTCGACGTCGTCCCCGATTCCTCG
Source organism: Mesorhizobium sp. M1A.F.Ca.IN.020.06.1.1 (assembly GCF_004023265.1). Taxonomy (NCBI): domain Bacteria; kingdom Pseudomonadati; phylum Pseudomonadota; class Alphaproteobacteria; order Hyphomicrobiales; family Phyllobacteriaceae; genus Mesorhizobium; species Mesorhizobium sp. M1A.F.Ca.IN.020.06.1.1. Next base: position 1,149 of record NZ_RZSR01000166.1, on the reverse strand, counting down.
CCCATCATCGGCGAATCGCCACTGCCCGGGCTTTTCCTCAATTGCGGCTGGGGCACGGGCGGCTTCAAGGCGATTCCCGCCGGCGGCACGCTGCTTGCCCATTTGCTTGCCACCGGCAGGCACCACGACATCAGCCGGCCTTTCGATCTCGACCGCTTCGCCCGCGGCCGGCTGATCGACGAGGCTGCCGGCTCCGGCATTGCCCATTGAAGGTGTAGAAAAGATGCAGCTCTTTCCCTGTCCGTTCTGCGGGCCGCGCGAAGAAAGCGAGTTTCACTATGGCGGCGAGGCCGGCAATTTGCGGCCCGACGGCGGGGACGTGACGGCCGAGCGCTGGGCCGGCTATCTGCATATGCGCAACAACCCGAAGGGGCCGACTCGCGAGATCTGGATGCACCTGACCTGCGGCGAGTGCTTTGCGATGAGCCGCGACAGCGTCAATCACAAGGTGTCGGGTTCCTCCGTGCTCGGCGACGCGGAGCATGGCGCATGAGCGCTTCGCGTCTTGCCAATGGCGGCTGCGACATCGATCGGGCCCGCCCGCTGAGCTTCACTTTCGACGGCACGCGCGTCGACGGCTTTGCCGGCGACACGATCGCGTCTGCCTTGCTGGCGAGCGGCCGGGCGATCGTCGGCCGCAGCTTCAAATATCATCGGCCGCGTGGCATCTGGGGATCCGGCGTGGAGGAGCCCAACGCGCTGGTCGATGTCGAAAGCGCCGGCGGCCGCGCGCCGAATGCGCGGGCAACGACCGTGCCGGCGCGGGACGGCCTCACGGTCAAGAGCGTCAACGCGTCGCCGACGGCGCTGGCCGACCGCAACGCGGTGCTGGACCGCCTTGCCCGTTTCCTGCCCGCCGCATTCTACTACAAGACCTTCATGTGGCCGGACTGGCACCTGTTCGAGCCGCGCATCCGCGCCATGGCCGGGCTCGGCGTCGTCGACCGCAATTGGAAGCCGCGTCACGTCTCGGACCAGATCAACCACCATTGCGACGTCCTGGTGGTCGGCGCCGGACCGGCCGGCCTCGCCGCGGCTGCCGGCGCGGCGGCAGCCGGGCACTCGGTCGTCCTGGTCGACGACCGGACGCATCCCGGCGGGTCGCTTCGCCACCGTGCACGCGAAGTCGACGGGGCCAAGGGGTCGGCA
>NZ_RZSR01001661.1:0-609 GCF_004023265.1 Mesorhizobium sp. M1A.F.Ca.IN.020.06.1.1 | reverse complement strand
GAGATCAGCTCAGGCCTTCTTGCCATTCTTGGCCAGGTCCTGGGCGATCGCCAGCCTGAGCAGATCGGCGAGCTCGCGAGCGGCGCGGTTCTCGGCGTCGATCTGCGCCCGGTAGGCCGCAAACTCCTGGCGCGGCCGGTCGAAGGAGGAAGGAATCGAGCGCTTGCCGAGCGCGACCACAGTGCCGGTCGCGGCGTCTCTGAGCACATAATTGGCGGTGAGGGTCACGGTGCCCGCCGTCGGCTCGTCCTCTTCGGTCTGCACCTGAACGATGGCCGCCGACTCGACAAGTTCGGTGACGCCGAGGTCGAGCGTATAGGCAGGCGATGACGGCTCGCCCGAGCCCTGGCCGAAAGCGAAGATCAGGTTGTTGCGCACCTGCTGTGCAGGGCGCGTGCTCACCGGCTTGATCGAGATCGACGCCAGCTCGGCGGCGGCCCCGACCTGCGAGCCGGCGGTGAGCGGCGCGCTGGAATAGAGCGGCCGCACCGTGCAGGCGGAGACCAGTGCCAGCGAGGCGATCAGGCCGCTGAGAGCAGCGCGACGCAGCAAACGCGCCGCCTGTGACTTTTCCGGATCAGGCAACGACATTGACGATCCTCTGCGGGA
>NZ_RZSR01001660.1:0-609 GCF_004023265.1 Mesorhizobium sp. M1A.F.Ca.IN.020.06.1.1 | reverse complement strand
CAGACGCAGGCCCAAGCAGGAGCGCAGCCGCGAGCGCATCGACGCGATCCTCGCTACGACCATGCGGCTGATCGGCGAGAAGGGCATAGACGCGGTCACGATGAAGGAAGTCGGCGCGCTGGCGGGCGGGCCGATCGCCACGGTCTATCATTATTTTCCAAGCAAGTCGGCGATCTTGGCGATGCTCTACGAGCGTTTCTCGGAGGAGAGCCGGGCTCGCTTCGGCGCGATCATCGCCGATATCCGGGGAGTGGATGACGTGACCGCTGCAGCCGATCGGCTGCTCGACGATTACTACGGCCGTGTCGCGGCGGATCCGGCGATCCAGGATCTGCAGAACGCGATCCAGGCCGACAAGGCGCTGCAGCATCTCGACATCGCCGAGACGCGGCATCAGGCGAAGATGTTCTGCGACCGTGTGGCGCCGATGCTGAAGCCTAAGCAGCGCGAGGCGTTCGGGCGCGTGGTGTTCCTGATCTTTCAGCTCGCCGGCGGCGTCGTGCGGCTGGCGCTGACGCAGGACGAGGCGGAAGGCCGGCGCACGATCGAGGATTACCGGTCGATCATCCACGCGCAGTTGCGGCTGTTTTTGTAGGCATGCCTAACGGT
>NZ_RZSR01001659.1:0-610 GCF_004023265.1 Mesorhizobium sp. M1A.F.Ca.IN.020.06.1.1 | reverse complement strand
GGATCGCACCGACCGCGCGCGCGAAGAATTGTTGGTGGAGATCGGATCAGCGCTCATATGCGCCGACCTCGGCATCGTTCCGGAACTGGAGCCGAGGCCGGATCATGCCTCCTACCTTCAAAGCTGGCTGACCGTCCTCGGGTCGGACAGGCGGGCGATCTTTACGGCCGCAGCGCATGCACAGCGTGCCGTCGCCTATCTGCACGGACTGCAGCCGCAGTCAGAGACGATGGGGGAGGCGGCCTGATGCTGCATTCTTCTCCGCCTGGCTCTGGTGTGGCGGGCCAATGGTGCCCGGGTTTATCTCGATCTATCTCGGCTCCTGGATGGCAAATCCGAGCTCCGATCTTTGCGCTTGTCGCAGGAGTCTGAGCTTTGCGTTCCTCGTTTTCGTGGTCATACTTAACCACCGCGCCGCACAGCGGAGCGAGAGCCTGAGGCGGTGTCGACGAGTGGTCGCCCAAAGGCGAGCAAGTCTGGTGAGCTGCGGCGTCGGCTACGACGTCCAGAACATTGCCCATTTGTCGCAACGTTTTTTGGGATTTGTGCGCCAAGACAAAGAACTCAGGAGAAGGAGAACTGATGCCTGAACCAGACCCGAATGTTGCTG
>NZ_RZSR01001658.1:0-612 GCF_004023265.1 Mesorhizobium sp. M1A.F.Ca.IN.020.06.1.1 | reverse complement strand
CACTTCTTCCATCCAGATGCCCGGCTCGGCCTTGGCCTTCACCAGCGCCTTCATCATGTTGGACATCGAACACTCTCCAGAAAATCTTCCCTGTCCTGACGGATCATCAACCTGCCGCTTCCAGGATGCTCTTCAGCCGCAGCAGATCGCGATCGGTCGAACGCCGGACAGCCACGGCTATGAGCGGGGTCATGAGACGGGAAAAGCCGGCCGGCGAGCCGCGAAAGAAAAGGCGGCGACGTCCGCGCGCGGCCTGGCGATCTCGATACTGCTCGTCACATCGATCGCCATGGCCCACTTCCATTGCCGGCGGTAGCGTCAAGCGATTACACCCAGTTCCTTCCCGACCTCGCCGAACGCCTCGACGGCGCGATCGATATCGGCGCCGGAGTGCGCCGCCGACATCTGGGTGCGAATGCGCGCCTGGCCTTTCGGCACCACCGGGAACGAAAAACCGATGACGTAGATGCCGCGCTTCAGCATGCGGGCCGCCATCTCCTGCGCAAGAGCGGCGTCGCCCAGCATCACCGGGATTATCGGATGATCGGCGCCGGCAAGCGTAAAGCCGAGCTTGCCCATTTGAGACCGAAAGCGTTCCGCATTGGTATATAG
>NZ_RZSR01001657.1:0-615 GCF_004023265.1 Mesorhizobium sp. M1A.F.Ca.IN.020.06.1.1 | reverse complement strand
ATATGGTCGGGCGCCAGCCCGCCGCAGCCGAGGATGATGATGCGTGCGCCGGCCTGGCGAACCAAGCGCGCGAGCAGATCGACGCCCTCCAGCGCCGTGTCGCGTTGCCCGCTGGTCAGCACGCGGCCGACCTTGCAGCGGATCAGCGCTTCGAGCGCCTCGGCCGGGTCACGCGTCATGTCGAAGGCGCGGTGGCAGGTGACATTGAGGGGACCGGCGGCGCGCACCAGTTCGCTCATTCTCGCTTCATCGATTGCGCCGTCAGCGGTCAGGCAGCCGACGACGATGCCGGCCACGCCGAGATCGCGCAGCGCGCCGATATCGGCCAGCATCGATTGGTATTCCGCCTCGCTGTAGAGAAAATCGCCGCCGCGCGGGCGTACGATAACATGAAACGGGATGGTCGCACGTTCGAGGGCTACGCGCACCGTGCCGAGGCTCGGCGTAATGCCGCCTTCGACGAGGCTGGCGCAAAGCTCGACCCGGTCGGCGCCGGCGGCCTGCGCGGCAAGCAGCCCGTCAATGCCTTCGACGCAGAGTTCGATCAGGGGCCTTTGAGCGGCGGTCACCATCATCCATCCATGTTGAAGAGAAAGCGCAGCCCTAGCATTGGGG
>NZ_RZSR01001656.1:0-615 GCF_004023265.1 Mesorhizobium sp. M1A.F.Ca.IN.020.06.1.1 | reverse complement strand
GAGTAATGATAGCTGTCGGACTTCCAGCCGTAGCCGGCGACGCCGCCGAGATAGGCACCCGACCAGTTGATGCTTTCCGCCGGAGCGCCCGCCACCGCATCGGCGGCCATTGCGGACCCGGTCAACAAAGCCAGCAAACCGGCAAACAAGAAGGAAAGTGAGCGCATCGAAACCCCAAAGTGAAACCCGACTCCCAACCTATCAGCGGCCACCGAGCGTTGATGTGTTTTTTGCGCAACACAACCGAATTTTTGCAGTCAGAGGTTGCTGTCGGCACATCGGTAATCGTTCGAGAACTATCGTTGCTGTGAGCGCTGACCAAGCGGAGCCAGCTTGGCGGAGCATTGCCTCCCCGCCAAGCGGTCGAAAGGTCGTTACGCCTCCGTCGTCTTCAGCGCGATGAAGCTCATGTTCTTCACGCTGGAGGCGGTGCGGTCCCAGTTCGCCGCCAGGGCCAGCTCGGCGTCGGTGGCGAACTCGCCGGCGGTCGAGGCGTCGAGAAAGCGCGTGCCCGGGACATGCGCCACGAAATGCCGGCGACCCACCATTTCAGTGACGCCGCCGCCATGACCCTGGCGCGGCTTGCGATCGAACTCTAGCGGACCGCCTTCAGAG
>NZ_RZSR01001655.1:0-616 GCF_004023265.1 Mesorhizobium sp. M1A.F.Ca.IN.020.06.1.1 | reverse complement strand
GGAGATCGTCGACCAGGTATCGCGCAAGCTGTCGGCTGTCTTGACCCAGCTTACGAAGGCCGGGCGCGTAAGGCACGTCGGCAAGGCTGCGAACAGGCAGTTCCTTTGGGAGATCGCCGCCTGAACAAGGCGACGGCCCACGGCCAATTTGCAGGGAAGGCTCAACCAAATCGACAACCGTATACTCGCGGCGCTTGACGCCGAGGTGGACAGTGTCCGACATGCCAGGATCGTCGACAGCCGCCGCCGGAGCGCATTCTGGCAGTTTTAGTCGATAGTCAACGATTCTCCAGCTATCAGACTTCGCATTGATGGTTGCTCAGGCGCTGGTTAACTTCGCGTCCGACGGGGAGTGGAGAAGTGGGCCAGTACGACATCACCGTAAAACATCTGTTCCGACACGGAGGCCGGACGCTCTTGGCCCACCTTGGCGTCGAAGGACGTTTGAAGTCCCTGGACACGGAGCTTCCGAGCGTGAAGGAGCGGAGGCTGGATTTCCTGGCGGAAGTCAATTCCAACCAACTCCTGCACATAGAGTTCCAGTCGAGCGCGGATCCGGCATTCACGTTCCGGATGCTGGGCTACTACGGTGAAATTCTCGAGCGGTTGGCCGCCG
>NZ_RZSR01001654.1:0-616 GCF_004023265.1 Mesorhizobium sp. M1A.F.Ca.IN.020.06.1.1 | reverse complement strand
TACAAGCAAGGCGCCCGCGTACGCGTGAGAGCCTCGACCGCAGACGACAAGAGCCGCGTTTCTAAGAGACGTGTGATTGGGGATATCGGCCCCGGCTTGCCGCTTCGTTTGACTTCACTGGCTGCGACAGGCAAATGTCATGGCCGGCAACGAACAACGACAAGCCGTTTCGCCCGGGGAAGAAGCAGCCTTTCTGGATGCCAGACACGGAAGATGTCATAGCCGAACTCGGCAACGAGCCGCCGCTGATCGCGGACGGTCGCAGCGGTCCGCCTGACCGCCGCGAGGTTTCGGCACGTTGGCTTTCGGGAACGTTCCTGACCGGGGTGACCTCGAGCGTGCTGATGGGCGTGGCCTTGTTCGCGGCCCTCGACGGTCGCCAGCAGCTGGCGACGCCGCCTGAAATCGCCGAGCTCATCAACCTCGCCAGCGGCGGCGACGATTCCGGCGAGCAGGCCAAGACGACAAGGCTGGTCGCGCCGCGCCAGATCGCCAGGGCCAAGGACCGCCGGCGCATGGAAGTGTCGATGGTCACCAAGGTCGGCGACCGCGACGTCATCCACACCATGCCGTTCGTGCAGATCAAGATGGCGCTCGCGGCCGGCCACACCACCAG
>NZ_RZSR01001653.1:0-617 GCF_004023265.1 Mesorhizobium sp. M1A.F.Ca.IN.020.06.1.1 | reverse complement strand
ATATGATTTCGGCTTCGCCGTCGACTGGATGCGCAAGGATCTCGGCATCTGCCTCGCCGAGGCCAACCGCAACGACGCCAAGCTGCCGGTGACCGCGCTGGTCGACCAGTTCTACAAGGATGTGCAGGACATGGGCGGCAGGCGCTGGGACACCTCCTCTTTGCTCGCCCGCCTGGAAAAATAGACGGCGATGGTCCTGCCCGATCCGAGTTGGAGCGCCGACGAGATCGTCGCCCATCTGCGTTCGATCGGCAGCGAGAAAAACCGCGCCGGCATGGCTCGATTCGGCATCAACACGAGAACCGCGCTGGGCGTCGGCAATTCCGATCTGCGGCCGCTGGCGCGCAAGCTGAAGAAAAACCAGGAACGGTCACTGCTCTTGTGGGACACCGACATTCGCGAAGCGCGATTGATGGCCGCTTTCACCGGCGAGCCGAAGAAGCTCGACATCGGTCAATGCCGGCGCTGGGCCGCCGATTTCGACAGTTGGGAGATTGTCGATACCGTTGCCGACCTGTTCGCCGAAACACCGTTCTGGCGTGAGCTGGTCGAGGAATTCGCCAAGGACGAGCGCGAGTTTGTCCGCCGCACCGCCTTTGCCATGCTGGCCTGGGCGG
>NZ_RZSR01001652.1:0-617 GCF_004023265.1 Mesorhizobium sp. M1A.F.Ca.IN.020.06.1.1 | reverse complement strand
GCATAGACCGAGAGCAGGAAGATCGTCTGGATCAGGATGACGACTGTGATGGCGCGCGACATGTGCGGCAGCGTCAGATACCAGAAGCGGCTGAGGAAGCCGGCGCCATCCATCTCGGCGGCCTCTTTCTGCTCACCATCAAGCGATTGGAGCGAGGTGAGCAGGATCAGCGTCGCGAAGGGCAGCCATTGCCAGGCGACGATCAGGATGACGGCGGTCAGCGGGTGCTGACCGAACCAGTCGATCGGGTTGGCGCCGAAGAAGCGGGCAATATCGGCAAAGACGCCGTATTGCGGGTGCATGATCATGTTCTTCCAGACAAGCGCCGCCACCGGCGGCATGACGAAGAACGGCGAGATGACCAGGATGCGCACGAAGCCCTGACCCCAGATCGGCTGGTCGAGCAGCAGCGCCAAAAGGATGCCGCCAATCACGGTGATGGCCAGGACACTGACGACGATGGTCAGTGTGTTGATGATCGACTGCAGGAAGGCGGGGTTGGAGTAGAAGAGCTTGTAATTGGCGAACCAGACGAACCCATCGCGGATCGGATTGAGCGGGTTGTACTGGAGGAACGAGAACCACAGCGTAAAGACCAGTGGCACGATCATCCAGAC
>NZ_RZSR01000165.1:0-8377 GCF_004023265.1 Mesorhizobium sp. M1A.F.Ca.IN.020.06.1.1 | reverse complement strand
GGGTAGTCCTGGCCGCGCTGCCGCATTCGATTCTTTTTGTGTGCGGCATGAATGCCGTGCGCTCGCCGATGGCCGAGCAACTGGCGCGGCGGATGCTGCCCGCCACCACTTTCGTGGCCTCGGCCGGCGTGCGCAGCGGCGAGCGCGACCCCTTCGTCGATGCCGTGCTTGCCGAAGAGGGTCTCACGCTCGGCGAGCGGCAGCCGAGGACGCTTGACGAGCTGGAAGACGACTATTTCGACCTGATTGTGACGCTGGCGCCGGAAGCGCATCACGCCGCGCTCGAGCTTACCCGCTCGCTCGCCGTCGAGGTCGAGTACTGGCCGATGCCGGACCCGACCGACACCGGCGGCACGCGCGAGCACATCATGGCCGCCTATCGCGATGTGCGAGAGCGGCTGAAGACGCGCATAAGCCGGCGTTTCTTGCTTCCGGAAGCAAAAAACGCGACGGATTAAGCATGTTCACAAGCGGGCGATTATCATATAGGTTCCGCCGCAAATTCCGGCTGGAGTCGGACGAGTTCAGGTCTGTTCGACCTGAAATCGTCCGGCTCCAGATCAAGATAGAGCATGATGTCGTCCGAAAACCGCTTCACACTTTTCGGCATCATGCTCTAGGCCCCGGAACCGCCATCCAAGCAAAGGTATCGAATGCCGAAGGAAGAAGTCCTCGAATTTCCGGGCGTGGTCACGGAACTGCTGCCCAATGCGATGTTCCGGGTGAAGCTCGAAAACGAGCACGAAATCATCGCCCACACGGCCGGCCGCATGCGCAAGAACCGCATCCGCGTGCTGACCGGCGACAAGGTCCTGGTCGAAATGACGCCTTACGACCTGACCAAGGGCCGCATCACCTACCGCTTCAAGTAACAATTCGGCGCGAACCGCGATGAGCATCCTGCAGAAGCTCGTGCTTGCCTCGGGTTCGCCGCGTCGCATCGAGCTGTTGCAGCAGGCCGGCATCGAACCGGACCGCGTGCTGCCCGCCGATGTCGACGAGACGCCGCTGCGCGCCGAGCATCCGCGCTCGCTGGCGAAGCGCCTTTCCAAGGACAAGGCCGAGAAGGCGTTCGCCTCGCTGAAAAGCGAGGAAGACTATGCGCCGGCCTTCATCCTGGCCGCCGACACGGTGGTGGCGGTGGGGCGGCGCATCCTGCCCAAGGCCGAGACGATCGACGACGCGGTGAACTGCCTCGGCCTGCTTTCCGGCCGCTCGCACCGGGTCTATTCCGGCATCTGCCTGATCACGCCGGGCGGCAAGCTCAGGCAGCGGCTGGTGGAGACCAGGGTGCGCTTCAAGCGACTGCCACGCGAGGAGATCGACGCCTATGTCGCGTCGGGCGAATGGCGCGGCAAGGCCGGCGGTTATGCCGTGCAGGGCCTCGCCGGCTCCTTCGTCGTCAAGCTGGTCGGCTCCTACACCAATGTGGTCGGCCTGCCGCTCTACGAGAGTATCGCGCTGCTGTCCGGCGAGGGCTTCAAGCCGCACAAGAACTGGCACGTCGCGCGGCCATGAGCCCGGACGAAAAGGTCACGCCGCTGAGGCCGAAGCGCCCCTGCCCCGAATGCGGCAAGCCTTCGGTGCGGGAGCACTATCCGTTCTGCTCGACACGCTGCAAGGACATCGACCTCAATCGCTGGCTGAAAGGCGCCTACGTCATTCCCGGCCGCGACGACGAAGAGGAAGAAGACGGAGGCCCCAAGCAAGGCCCTTCGTCCACAGACGAGCAGTGAAGGCCCGTAGCAATACGCCGTTTCCCGGCGATTTTTCTTTATCAACACCTAAGCGCTGGACAGGGCGAATTCCCGTGCTATAACCCACGCGCTTTCGAGGGGGGCGCCACCCGGCGCTTCCGTGAAACCCGGCGGACGAGCCCGTTAGCCGGCGCAGGCCCAGATAGCTCAGTTGGTAGAGCAGCGGACTGAAAATCCGCGTGTCGGTGGTTCGAATCCGCCTCTGGGCACCAGCACTTTCTCAAAGGAAATCAGCCTATTAGCAGGTCGCCGGCTTGGCGATTTGGTTGGACTTCATGTCGCATCGTGTTGCAAGTTAATCCCGTGGATTTCCGGGCTTTTCCAGACGCTACAGGTCACTCCGTGCGACATGGACGCGACATGAATAAGGCTATTCATCACTCGTCATAATGGCGTCGAATCTGCGCCTTTCCCAAGCCTGTTGCCGGCGATAGCGCCAGATGCCGGCGATGAGAAGAACTGCGGCGAATGGTACCAGCTTCCACCCAGGGTGCAGGCCCCAATAGCTGACGCATAGCACAACCGCTCCTGCCGCGATCAGCCACAACGCATTGCCGGACCTTAGATCGCCGATCTCAACGTTGAGTTCGTCAACCTTGATTCCCAACTCGCCGACCTTACCCTCAAGTTCATGAATGTAGGCCACCACAGCGGGTGAAGGGTCGCCGAATTCAATACCGTTCCGCTTCATTTTGCCCCTCCCAATGCCAATCACGGCATCGCGAATCTTATTTCACCGTGGCTTTGCAAAAAAGCCCGGCCACCGAAGCAGCAGCCGAGCCTTTCAAGTGTCCGAAGGGCCAATTGATTTCAGTTCATGGGCGAGTGCGCCTCACCCAATAGCCGCCGCGCCGCGCCTGTGGCGTTCGCCATCGCTATCATGGTTTCAGCAGTCACAATGAACTTGGCCACGCAGACGCGCTCTTGAGTGCCGTCGTAGCCGCGCTGGTGGGCATAATAAGACACGCGGAACAGATTGGCGGCAATCTCCTCGACGCGTCCGACGCCCTGCACGAAGGTGTCGAGGATGACGATAGGTTCGACGAGTTCGCTCATGCTTGCATCGCCTGGAACGGCTCCGCCTCGATCTTTTCATAGAAGGTCTTGCGCAGCTTTTGGGATAATTCGGCGGCCTTATAGCCGATGTAAAGCAATCGGTTCACCTCGCCAGCCGTGAGGACGACGTTTCCGCCCTTACTGCTTTCCTTGCCGAAAGCGTCTTCGAGCAAGTTGGCAAGCACGTCGTTCATGTCGTCGCTGTCGCAGACCAACGGCTCCAGATCGTTAAGAACTTCTAGGGTCGCGTTCATGACTGCGCCGCCACGAAAGAACGCAGCAGCATCTCGGATTCCCAATATTCCAGGCTTCCACCGAAAGCGCTCGACTTGTCGCTCAAGAGCAAGTTGGCCTTCATCTGCACCGCCTCGAAGGTTGTGCATGGTGCGGACAGCAGAGCCTTGAAGATATCGGACCACGCTGTGAAGGCGGCATCCACCTGCTTTTCAGCTGTAGCGCCTGCCATGGCCGGCAGCGATGCTAGAGCGCCGAGAGCGGCGCGACGTGTCATTGCCTGAGAAGTCATAGGTTCAGTCCCCTGGTTTCACCGGCTGTTCAAGGCCGGGCTGCAAACCCCTGCAGCAAATATCGGCGGACGGCGCCGAAGCCGGGAGTTGAACACCTGCCAGGACGACAGGCCTAAGCTTTTTAGGGGTTTCCCCCACTGGACAGCGGCTTAGCTCCCGGCCATAAAAGGCCGGTCGGAGCCGCGCCGCCAAGCGCGTCCGTTGTGCGCAGGAAACCTGCACACTCTCGCCCGCTCTTCCTCGCCAAAGGAAGAACGACCTCGCCAAAGGTCTGCACGGGCAAAGTCCTAGTCCGGGTGTTCAAGCCCACGGACACGATCATCTGATTTGCTGATTTCGTCAAGAATGCTCCCCTTCCTGGGGGAAGTATTTCTTTGTGCAAGGTGCTTTTCAGCACCGGCTAAGAGGTGATACGGTCTCACCAGTTGATCCGGGGGGGATCGGGGAATGTTGTTCAAAACAGCATTGGCAGTTGCCGCGTGTTTGGTGCCAACTCTGGCATCAGCCAACGACGAGGCTTTGCAGTTTCAAATTGAGAGCGAGCTGGCTTACTTGAAAGTCGGCTACGGCATTGAGAGCGTCGAAGTCCGCGCCGAAGGTGTTCGGACGCAAGTCATCGTCGGCGTAGATACCTTCGTGTCCAATTTTAGCGATGTCATGTGGGATACAGCACAGCGGGCAAGTCTCATGAGCCCGGCGCCTGTATTGCTGTTGGCCGTAGAGCAACATTCGGCTTTTGGAAATGCGAGCGGGAAGCGACTCTGCTATCTGCGCGCCCGCAAAGGCCAGGTTTTCGAGGGGACGTGCTGATGAGGAAATTGTTTTGCGCTCTCGCGCTGCTGGCCCTGAACGGCTGCGCAGCCGATTATCTGAACAACTACGATACGATGACGCTGGCCTCCGGCGACTCGAACAGACAGAACCAATTGCTGCAAACAGTCGATCCCTACAATCCCGCCTCGAACAACACCAAGATCGAGGGAGACGGCGCCAGAAGCGCCGCCGTCGTCCAGAAGTACAAGCAGGGGCCGGGCGGAACCGCAGCCGCATCGTCAGGTGCAGCGGCCTCGCTCCCGCCTCCCCCTCCGCCAGAGTGACCGGAGCTTGCCATGTGGCTGCCATACCTATCGATCGTCACCAGCTTTGTTGCGGCCGCTCTCGGTATTCGAGCGGCAACCATTCCTATTAGGGACAGCCTTGATGACATGATGCCCGACATCGGTCGGCAGGGAAAATGGGCGAGTTGGGCGGCTGTTGCCGCTGGCGCGTCTGTTGTTTTGCAATCGCTCGATAGGCTATGGCAGTAACGAGCCATGAGGTGCAGGCTTGGCTGCTGATGCAGTGGGAAAAAGCGCGGCGCCGCTGAAGGTCCCGCCCTACTGGCTCTTGCGGTGAAGGTCTTTCGGACTGGTATCCGGCGAATATGTGAGCGTGATCCGCTTGCCGCCGCAGACTGCGCATTTCATCCTCGGCCTCAAGTCCCATTCCATCGCCGGAGCATCAGCGCCGAACCTATCCCGGAGCGCCGGCAGATCGAGCTTTTGATGACGATGGCAATCCAGGCAGCCGCCCGTAACAGACATGCCCGCGTCTATAAGCGCTTGGAGGGTCCAGCCGTTACCCATGCCCGGTCATGTAGGCTGGTTGTGTCTCGGGTTGAAATTTGAGGCGCAGCCTTCCCCAAACTCCTGTATGCTCAGCGCTGCTATGGATCACAGGAAAACGACCCTTGAGCGCGCATTCGAACTCGCCAAGTCTGGAGTTTACGCCAATTTTGGTGAGGTGCGTACAAAGATCAAAAACGAAGGCTACGACGTTCGTCAGATGATTGGTGGCTTGAGCCTTCGCAAGCAGATCAATCAAATAATTCAAAGTGCGCGAGCGAATGCCGACTGTGGCGTTGGAAGCTCAGAGGCAAGAGCCCGCTCGCCTGAGGGGGTCGAACGGGCTCCCGTGGGGGAGCGCCCCAGCGCGGCGGGTGAACCTCGTGCCGGAGACACACGCCGCGACACTTAACCGGGACACTGGTAGGAATGTTCCCTTCGATGCGACCGAAGTCGGAGGATCTGACGCTTTGGTCCCGATGCTGAAACCTTCCCCTCGCTACATCATTTGATAGAGCCGGCGAACATGTGTCCCTTCGTTCGGCGGCATGAGAGAGTGGATAGATGCCCGCCATCCCGTTGCCTGGGGTGACGGGCATCGTCTTGACTGCACATTAGCATCTGCTTGCGAACCTATTGGCCGCGTCGGAGTTGTATCGGCATGGCGAAGGGCAACATCAATATTGGCGATGAAGTCGCGATCACGGCAAAGGTGCGCCGTCGAGTGACGGAAGACCGTGTGAGCGTGTCGATCCCCTCCTATGGCCAGCCTCATTCGATTGTCGATCGAATCTCGAAGGTGAAGCAAGGTCAGGAGATCGAGCTTCGAGGCGATGTCACCCGCGTCGATGAAGACAAAGTGACCATCAACCTAGGCGTCCCCGTCACGGTGAATGCCGATACCGTGAGAGTGGTGACGCCTTACAAGCCGCCGACAAGGAAGACGCCACTGGTGGACAAGCCGACGTGACGAAGCTCTCTCCAAGGTTCGCAGCGACACCCTCCGTACGAAGGATTTCCGTTGTCAAGCGCCTGCTAAAGGACGATGATGGCGGCTGATGCAGCGGATATCCCTCCATACCCTCTCGCTGCAGAGATTGGCCTGGCGCTTTATCCGCCGGGCCTCTTTCTAAGACAGGAGCGTGGGTCTTGAGCGCTCGCTAAGAACTGGTGTCTTCGCACCAGAAGATGGGGGGGATTCACAGCGAATCCATTTCGATCTAGAATCTTTCTATGGACGCGATCTTTGACGACCTTTCCAGTGCCCTCAGGAAGCCCCACAGCGATGGTTGGGCCAAGTTCCGCATCATTGCCCTGGATGCTGCCGGCAAGTTCTTTACGGGCGTAGCTATCGGTATCGGCTTCGCGATCGTTCACGCCTTCGCGGGCTGACTAAAACAGCAATTGCCATCAGCTGCCGTCTCGCTATGGTTAGCGCCGTCCGGGGTTTGGCCACCCCTGTCCCCGGATCAGGCCCGGCGGATTGTCACCACTTCCCCCCGAAGCATGATGGGCTGCCGGGCCGTGACGCTACAAGCGGTGGTGAGCTGTCTCATTTCTGCACAAGAATGCTGGCACCAGCCTTGCACTGCAGACATCGCCGGTTTGAACCCGGCAGCTCGTCGGGCTTGAGGCTGTTGTTGGGGGCCTCGCCCGGCGAGCTCTCCCGCTGTATTAGCGACTGCTTGTAAATAAAGCGAAGTAGGAAGATAATGCCGGCCGCGAGGAGCTTTTGAGGGAGAGTTCCAGTGCGTTGGCCCTTAGTTGTGACTGCGCTTATTGTTGGATTGGTCCTTTGGGACCACTTTGCCAATGACAGCGCCTACCTCGCCGATATGGAGCGAGGTCTGCGACACGCCGCTGCAGCGATGCCAGGTTAGGCTTAGGAGAGCGTAATCTTGGGATCGATATAGAAAGTCGTCGAGGCTTTCGCACACTTAACCCTGCAAGCGATCCAGCCCTTCTGCTGTGGCGTGAACGTGACGGAGAGCGCAAACTTGGTTGTCGATCCGCCCCATGTGCCGCTTCCGGCAGCCTGTCCAGCGGCGGATGCCAACGGGTTGGCTTTTGCATCACTGACGAACGACCCCTGTGGCGACGAGGCATCGCCGAGATATTCCACCTCAAGCCAGATTTCGTCATCATTCGGAACTGCACCCCCACCCCAGATGCCTTGAACGGTCGCCGTCACCGGAGATCCGGTGGTGTCGTTCCAGATCATGATCGGCAAGCAGTCGAATGGCAGATAATAGGAAGAGTTCGCCGTGGTGACGATCTTCCAAGCCAACGGGGTGGCGCCGTCAGAGGCCCCGCCGGTGCGGACGATCGTGGTTTCTTCGGTGAGCGTGCCGGCGTATCTCACGCTGGCAAATTGATAATTCGCGCCAAGAGATCCGGTTCGATAGGCATCGACGAATAGCGATCCTTGCTGCGTTGGAGTGGCCGCCAAGGTCACGGAGCCATTGAGCTTGCAGTCCTCGAACGTCACCTTGGCGTTGCTGCTGCCAGTGATCGCCCCGACAAGCGTCTTGCCCGAACCGGCCGCGCTGAGATCGACGCCTCGGCACTCGATGAGGCCACCGCGCCCCGAGAATGACACAAAGAGCGTCGTCGGGATCGCGCCCGAAAGAGCACTGGGCGTATCGCGCCAGCGCAAGACGCCCTCGCAACGGATTTGCCCGGATACGCCTCCGAAACTGATTGGCGTGTTGATCAGTTCGAGATACCCGGCCGTCACGCCGCCGATCGAAATATTCAGCGCCCCGGAGCCGACCAGGTTGATCTGGCAATTGACCAGCTTCAGCGTGACGTTGTTGGCGCTTGGTGCTGCCAAAGCCGGCGAACCGGATGAGCCAACATTGAAGAGGATGCCATAATAAATCGCCGGGCCGGCGAGGTTAATGTTGTTCCCGGACGTGGTCGAGATCTGCCCGGTCGTTCTCAGGTCGGCAGAGACGGGCGGCACGGAGCCGCTATGATTGACGCAATAAACCAGCGCAGGAAGAGCCAGGGTGCCGGGTCCGGTCAGTGTCATAACTGATGCTTGTGTCTCGGCGTGATCTTCGGAGACGTAGAAAACGTCGCCGGCGGCTTTGCCCGAGAATGCCGCAGCGAGCGTCGTATAGGCGTTGGCCCAGTCGGCACCGGTGCCGGCGCCGCCAGCGCCAGAACGAACGTAATAGGCTGTCATGATAGGCGCGCTCCGATACCGAACGTGCTCGCGGCCACTCCCCAGGCCACGGCTATTTGCTGCTGCTGGCGTTCACTGTCTTTGCTTGCGGCTTGATCCGGCTCGGCCAAGGCCTCTGTCGCCTCATTGCGGGCTTTTTCGTCAGCCATTCGATGCTTTTCGGCCATCTGTGCTTTCCTTTGTCTACTGGTCAAGGATATCTCCCGTAGAGGATACCGACTGATCAACGGCAAAGCTGGCGTC
>NZ_RZSR01001651.1:0-618 GCF_004023265.1 Mesorhizobium sp. M1A.F.Ca.IN.020.06.1.1 | reverse complement strand
CCGTCGACAAGGCGATGAGTGATGCCCCTGCCCCGCGCCTTGGCGCGAATGAAAAAGCAGGAGATCGCCCAGACGTTCGGGTCTTGGGCATCCGCGGGATCGACAGGCGCCGAGCCCCGGCCTTGATTGTTCCATTCAGGCACGTCGGCGCGCGGGCCGACCTGCATCCAGCCGACGGCCTTGCCGTCCTCGAAAGCCAGAAGCCCGGGCGGCGGGCCGGCTTCGATGCGCGCCTTGATGTGATCCTTGTTGCGCTCGCGGTCGCTCGCCCGCCGCTCCGCCGGGGTCAGCCGGAAATGCGTGCACCAGCAGCCGTAACAGGCGCCCTGCTTGCCGAAGAGATCCTCGAAATCGGTCCAACGCTCAGGACTCAGCGGTACTATGGTCGTGCTCATACGTTCTCCCCAGGCCAAGCTTGTTGCCGGCCCTGCACTGTCGTACCATTGCGTTTGTTCTCTTTATGTTCGCAGCGATGGCGGCTCCTGTCAACAATCCCGAACACGGCTTTTGTCGCGACTGCCTGGCTTCTCAGCGCAGCGAGACGCGCCGTTGCGAGCGCTGCGGCAGCCCGCGCCTTGTCCGTCATCCGGAACTCTACCGGCCGCACATCGCTCACAT
>NZ_RZSR01001650.1:0-621 GCF_004023265.1 Mesorhizobium sp. M1A.F.Ca.IN.020.06.1.1 | reverse complement strand
GTCATCGGAGAGGGCAAATGAAGCTGACCATCAACGGCAAAGCGTGTGAGGTGACGGCCACGACGCTGTCGCGGCTCCTGGCCGACCTCGAATTTGAAGGGGACTGGCTTGCCACTGCCGTCAACAGCGAAGTCGTGCCTGCTGCCGCGCGGGCTGATTGCCACCTTTGCGAGGGCGACCGCATCGAAATCCTCACACCGATGCAGGGAGGCTGATCCGATGCTCGAACTTTACGGACAAGAACTATCGTCCCGCCTTTTGCTTGGTACGGCCCTCTATCCCTCGCCTGCTGTCATGGCCGATGCGGTGAAGGCGTCGCGCGCCGAGATCGTCACCGTCTCGCTTCGCCGCGAAGCCGCCGGCGGCAAGACGGGCGGCCAGTTCTGGTCGCTGGTCCAGTCGTCAGGCGTTCGCGTCTTGCCCAATACGGCCGGATGCCATTCGGTCAAGGAGGCGGTGACGACGGCGCGCATGGCGCGTGAGCTCTTCGGCACCAACTGGATCAAGCTTGAGGTGATCGGCAATCACGACACGTTGCAGCCGGACGTATTCGGTCTGGTCGAGGCGGCCGGCATTCTCGCCGCGGAAGGCTTTGACGTTTTCCCCTATACGACCGAGGAC
>NZ_RZSR01001649.1:0-625 GCF_004023265.1 Mesorhizobium sp. M1A.F.Ca.IN.020.06.1.1 | reverse complement strand
GGCGCATGCATGCCTGCTACGAGGCCGGCTTCCATACCAGCTGGAGCGATCTGGCGCAGCATCCGGTCGAGGGCAGCCCGATCCGGCGCGTGCTGTGGGGCGACACGCCTTATCTTCTGACCGACAACGCGCTTCTCGACGACCGATTCCACTTCGAGGGAGCGTTCGACGGACCGATCTTCGCCGCCAAGCTGCGCAGCCGCATCATCGTGCCGCTGCGGGCACGCGGCAGCGTGATCGGCGCGCTCAACATCAGCCGGCACAAGGCCGGCTGCTACTCGCAAGAGGACGTCGAGGTCGCTCAGCAATGCGCCGACCTCATCGGGCCCTATATGTTCGCGCTGATCCAGACAGAGGAAGCGCGCCGCGCCATGCTCGCCGAAAGCGAGGCGCGCAACCGGGCGGAACTGCTGAGAGTCGGCGCCTCGCAACTGACCGAGGGCATGGAGCGCGAGCGGCGCCGCATGGCCATGGACCTGCACGACCAGACGCTCGCCGACCTGGCCCGCATAGCACGACAGGTTTCAGCTTTCCGCAGCCGGGGCGTGGCGCGGACGGCCCAGCTTGCCGATCTCGAGCAGGAGGTGGCGGGCTGCCTGGCGGAGCTGCGCCACATCGTCGACGA
>NZ_RZSR01001648.1:0-625 GCF_004023265.1 Mesorhizobium sp. M1A.F.Ca.IN.020.06.1.1 | reverse complement strand
TATTGGGAAAGAGCGCATAGTTCTGGAACACCATGCCGATGCGGCGCTTTTCTACCGGCACGCGCTCGACGCTTTCGCCGCCGATGGCGATGCGTCCGGTATCCGGAAAGTCGAAGCCGGCGATCTGCCTGAGCAGCGTGGTCTTGCCGCTGCCCGAAGGCCCGAGCAGCGCATAGAAGCCACCGTCGGGAAAGTCGATCGAGACATGGTCCAGCGCCTTGTGCGCGCCGAAACTGCGGGAGACGTTCGATACCTGGACGCCGGCCATTATTTCTCTCCGCCGAATTTGAAGAAGCGCGCCGTCAGCAGCATGAGCGCCATCGACACCACGATGATGATGGTCGACACCGCGTTGATCTCGGGCGTGAATCCCTTGCGGATCGCGGCGTAGATTTCGACCGGCAGTGTTGTCTGGCCTGGCGTCGACAGGAAATACGAGACCACGAACTGGTCGAAGGAGACAGCGAATGCGAACAGTCCGCCGGCGATCACGCCAGGCATGATCCAGGGCAAAGTTACGCGCACGGTAACCTGCCACTGATTGGCGCCGAGCGAACGCGCCGCTTCTTCCAGCTCCGGCGCGAAGGTTTGCAGGCGGGCGGACACGACCACGATGACGTAGGGC
>NZ_RZSR01001647.1:0-628 GCF_004023265.1 Mesorhizobium sp. M1A.F.Ca.IN.020.06.1.1 | reverse complement strand
GGGCAAGGAACTATTCGCGACGATCCAGTCAAAGAATAAGTTGTCTCAGCGGCTCCTAGCGCGGAATGGATATGTCCGCGTCGGGAAATCATGGCCATCCAATCGGGTTGACGATCGCGTGAACCTCTACATCCGGCCGAAGGCCGCACCAAAGGCGGGCGGTTAAGGCCACACCGAAGGCGTCGAGAAAGGACACGGATTCGACCTGATAGGCAAATGGCCGCGAGTTTCGGTAATTTCCGGACACCTGGGTGAGGGCTTCTTGATGAGAATACGGGCTGTTCGAGAGGATGGCGAAACAGAAGC
Organism: Mesorhizobium sp. M1A.F.Ca.IN.020.06.1.1; assembly: GCF_004023265.1. NCBI lineage: Bacteria > Pseudomonadati > Pseudomonadota > Alphaproteobacteria > Hyphomicrobiales > Phyllobacteriaceae > Mesorhizobium > Mesorhizobium sp. M1A.F.Ca.IN.020.06.1.1. The sequence continues at coordinate 322 of NZ_RZSR01001647.1, read as the reverse complement.
CGCCCGTTTCGCTTCGAGCTCACCAATCGATTCTGCCCTCGGCTTACGGCCGAGATGTGGAATGGCAGACGAGAGGTGAGGAAGACAACCGTCATTGACGTGTTCAGGGCGATGGCTAGATTGCCTCCGCGCGCGTGAGGATTGCCCGCCTTGCCAGAATAAGGAATAGACGTGTGGCTACAGGTACGGTGAAGTGGTTTAATGCGACAAAAGGATTTGGGTTCATCCAACCAGACGCCGGCGGAGCGGACGTTTTCGTTCATATATCCGCCGTTGAACGTGCCGGGTTGAAGGGCCTCGCCGATGGCCAGAAGGTCAGCTA
>NZ_RZSR01001646.1:0-632 GCF_004023265.1 Mesorhizobium sp. M1A.F.Ca.IN.020.06.1.1 | reverse complement strand
GCCGGCTTCCGGCCGCGACCTCCGCCGGTCCGATCTGTGGCGGCCTCTCCGGCCCCTTCACGTCGTCGCCGCCGGCATTGAAATACCAATGGTCATGCTGCGCCGGGCCGGCACCGCCTGCCAGCGCAGCATCCGGCGCGTGGTCGGCCGTGGCCGCGGTCCCTTGCGTTGGCTGGGCGTCATCCGTGGCCGCTGCCGGGACCGCGTCTGCCTTTTCGCCCTTTGCCGCGGCCGGAGACTGGGTATTGTTCTCTCGGCTCGGCTCGGCGATGACTGTGGTGTTTTTGTCTTCGGAGACGGTGGGCGCGCCTTCCGGCGCTGCCGACTTACCGGCGTCGGGCTGGTCGTTCCGCTCGCCGTCGAGCTGGTCTTCGTCGATCACCACCAGGAGATGGCGCGCGTCGGTCAAGCGCGCAAGCCCGGCCGGGTACGAGGTGCTTGCGCCGGGAACAAGCCGCTTGACGATGCGGTCTCCAGCACTTGCCACGTCCGCGACCAGGGCAGCGAGCGTCTCCGGCCTGATGCCGAGCGCGGCAAATCCCTCCGAAGCCGCCTCGACATGGCCTTGGGCGTCGACGAAGGCGATGAAATGTCCGGCCTCGGTGAAGCCGCCAATGGCGCGGCTGGCTATT
>NZ_RZSR01001645.1:0-636 GCF_004023265.1 Mesorhizobium sp. M1A.F.Ca.IN.020.06.1.1 | reverse complement strand
CCCCAGAAGCAGCCGCCGGCGAAGATCGCTTTCTCCGTGCCGCTGGCGGACTTTTCATCCAAAACCGGCGGCGGGATCACCACCGCGTCCTCGGCCGAACGCGCCGGCGTCTGCCAGAAGGCGGCCGCGGCCGCTGTCAGCACCAGCGCTGGAAGCGGGGCCAGCGAGCGCCGCGCCGCCTTTTTGTCGATGCCGTTCATGTCGGATCTCCTTGTTCGTTGTTCCACTATATACGAAGCAAGCCGCCGCTGGTTTCTCACTTTGCCGTGCGGCGGCTTATCGCCGACGGCGATTGTTGCCAAGAGACCGGGGCCGCTGACTTATTGCGCCGGCGCCATCGCGTCGGCAGGCTTCATCGCATCCGTCGCGGGCTTCATCGCATCCGCCGGCTTCATGGCATCCGTGGCGGGTTTCATCGCCTGGGTCGCCATCGCATCGGGCTTCATTTTATCCGCGGGCTTCATCGCGCCGGTCGGCATCATAGCATCGGTCGCCGGCTTCATCCTTTCCGTCGCCATCGCATTGGCTGGCTTCATCGCGTCGGTCGTGTCGTCGGCGCGGGCGCCGGCAACGAACGCGGCAGCGGCAAGCGCGAAAGCCAGCGCCGACGACACGACCGACGCGATGAAGCCAGCC
>NZ_RZSR01001644.1:0-638 GCF_004023265.1 Mesorhizobium sp. M1A.F.Ca.IN.020.06.1.1 | reverse complement strand
GTCGGCTTCGGCTCCATTGCCGTGGCCAAGGAGGCCGGCCGTGCGGCCATCGAGGCGGTCCGCGCCAAGGGCCGGCGCACGGTGATCGCGCGTGGCTGGGCCGAGCTTGGCCTTACCGACGACCGGGACGATTGGTTCGCCGTCGGCGATGTCAACCAGCAGACGCTGTTCCGCCGCGTCGCCGCGGTCATGCATCACGGCGGCGATGGAGACGGCGCTGGCGCCCGAAACCCGCATCCGTGCGAGCGAGGTTGCCCGTTCGGTCCGCGCCGACGGTGCGGCGGTAGCGGCGAAGCTGTTGATCGAGATGTTCGGTCGTGCCTGACCTTCACTGCGTCAGTTCCGCCAGCGCCCTCTGCAGGGGCGCCGGCGAGACTTGGATCGGGCCGGAGAAGGGGCTGTCCATGTCGATGATCAGATAGATTGCCGCGGCCACCAGCGCCCCGGACATGAGGCACGTGAAGATGATGGTTCCATTGCACGGTGCTCGGAAGCCGAAGCTGGCGAAGATCAGCGTCAGCCAGGCAACGAGCAGCGCGATCAGCGGCGCGGGGATGGCACCCTCGGACTGCTCGGCCAGGATCCAGCGCTGCGCGATCACCTTCTGCAACTGCTGCGTCGCCGCCTGTTGCGCGGCT
>NZ_RZSR01001643.1:0-639 GCF_004023265.1 Mesorhizobium sp. M1A.F.Ca.IN.020.06.1.1 | reverse complement strand
GTATCGGTTGCCGCAACACGTCTGCGAACACCTGACCGTCGCTGACCGGGCCGGTAAGCTCGTGATGCCGGGAAAGCCCGCGAATGATCTTACGAATGATCCGGAGCACACGCGGGTCTTCGGCGGGGTATATGCGATACAGGTTAGGGCCAATATCTGGAGCGGGACGCATTAGGTTGAAGAGATCGCGAGCGCGGCGACGACCGTCCACCTGGTCGAAGCCCCGATGCACGGGGCCGGACCACGATTCCTTGACTGCATCGTTCGGCTCACCTGCAACCACCACGACATTGCGGAAATGCGCGTCATCGTCAGCCGTGCCATTGTTGCATGTGGCGCATGCAGCGATCGTGATCCGCTGGAATGTGCTGTTCGACTTCGATACTGGATAGAGGGAACGCGGCACGACGTGCTCGCGTGTGGTGATTCGAAATTCACCGCACAAACCACAGTTCTCCCAGCGAGTCCGCCGCTTCACATCGATCACCGCTATCTGTGAGCTTTCAGTAGGTTGTCTTACCCTTGATGTGCGCGCGCGACTTCGAGGAGTGCACCCGCGATCTCGTCATTGGTCCACCCGGCCGCCGCAGCGCTCTCAACCAATTCCTGGACAGCCGGTTCCAGCGCGCGCTGGCAATG
>NZ_RZSR01001642.1:0-639 GCF_004023265.1 Mesorhizobium sp. M1A.F.Ca.IN.020.06.1.1 | reverse complement strand
GCGCTCGACCTTTCGGGCGCAGTCGAGATCTACCGGAACCAGGGCGAGAATTTCCAGGTCTCGACCGCGCCCGGCCCCGACGGCATCGTGCGGCGCATCGAGGTCGAGGCCAATGACGCGCGCTCGACCGGCGACTGGGCGGTGTTCGCGCTCGCCAACACCACCGACCAGCAGCTCGACAGGCTGATCGTCGCGCCGCATTTCCGCCTGGTGAATTCCGGTATCTTCTGGCCCGATCTCGGCTCGACGCGCATCGCGGCGATCACGCCCAGCGAAGGCTTCGCGCTCGACCGCCAGACCAGCCCCGACGCCGATGTGTTCCGAGTGACGCTCAACCCCGGAACGGTCGTCACCTTCATCGCCGAGCTCGCCTCGCCCAAGCTGCCGCAGGTCTATCTGTGGGACCCGGAATCCTACAAGGACTCGGTCAATTCCTACACGCTGTTCCGCGGCATCGTCATCGGCATCGCCGGCCTCTTGGCGCTGTTCCTGACCATCCTGTTCGTCGTCAAGGGAACCTCGATGTTCCCGGCCACCGCCGCGCTTGCCTGGGCGGTGCTCGCCTATATCTGCGTCGATTTCGGCTTCCTCAACAAGGTCATCGAAATCTCGCCCGGCAACGAGCAGATGTGGCGGGCC
>NZ_RZSR01000164.1:0-8392 GCF_004023265.1 Mesorhizobium sp. M1A.F.Ca.IN.020.06.1.1 | reverse complement strand
CCTCTCGACGCCCGCGGCGTCTTTCTTTTTCCGTGACGTGGCGGCGCCGGGTCACTATATGCGGGCAATGACGACCTCGATCGAAACGATCCGCGACGATTTCTCCCTGCTCGACGAGTGGGAGGACCGCTACCGCTATGTGATCGAGCTGGGCGAGGCGCTGCCTCCGTTTCCCGAGGCGGAACGCACACCGGCCAACAAGGTGCCGGGCTGCGTCAGCCAGGTGTGGCTGACCACCGAGCAGGGAGAAGGCGTCGATCCGGTGGTCAGCTTTCGCGGCGATTCCGACGCCCACATCGTGCGCGGCCTTGTCGCCATCATGCTGGCGCTGTTCTCGGGCCGGCCGGCCAGTGAAATCCAGAACACCGATGCGGAAGTGACGCTGAAAGAGCTCGGCCTCGACGAGCATCTGTCGCCGCAGCGCGCCAACGGCCTTCGCTCGATGGTCAAGCGCATCAAGCGCGACGCCGAAGCCGCCTTGAAGCAAACCGCCTGACTCTGCCCCAAGCCCGGCAACAAGCCGCACTGCGGCGGGTTCACCCGTTCGCAGCAAGACATCCCTGAAATACCTCAAAAGCAAAACGGCGCCCCGCGGGCGCCGTCGCTTTTGCCGACTTGCGGAAGCTGCTACCGGCGACCCTTGGGCTTGCGGCCGAGGCCCATCTTCTTGGCCAACTGCGAACGGGCGGCTGCGTAGTTGGGAGCAACCATCGGATAGTTGACGTCCAGGCCCCACTTCTCGCGGTATTCTTCCGGGGTGAGATTGTAATGTGTCATAAGGTGGCGCTTCAGCGACTTGAACTTCTTGCCGTCTTCGAGACAGACGATGTAGTCGTCATGGACGGAGCGCTTCGGGTTGACGGCCGGCTTCTGCTTCTCGGCCGAAGGCTGCTCCGTCGTGCCGCCGACGCGGCCGAGCGCGGCATGAACGTCGGCAATCAGGTTCGGCAGTTCGCCGACCGGCACCGGGTTGTTGCTGACATAGGCCGCGACGACATCGGCAGTCAGCTCGATTAGCGCGTCCCCATTCCTTGAAGGTGTTTCGACGATATCCATTGTGCTCAGGCCCCAACGAGAGTTTGTTTTCTAGACTGCGCCCTTTTTCTGGATCGGGCATCGCGCGAAATTCATGCAGGCAAGCCCTGCGATTCGCGTCGCGTCATCTTAATGACCCTGTGCTGCAAGTAAGTCAATTCACCTACTGAATTATATTCGGCGATATTCATCAAATATTGCCGATTCAGCTTCAAAAATTCGTGTGCCGTGTAACTTAGCGAGATTTTTCTGGCCGGACCAGTGCAGCCTGACGTGGCGCCCAGCACGCTTTTACACCTCTGGTCGCGTCAAAACAGGTTCTTTATGCTTGGCTAAACTAATGTTTGGCCGCCCGGTGAGCGAAGAATCCTATGGATCATGGCGCGGACATTCATCCTCGCGTCGAACAGCCAAGTCGCCTCGACGAACCTCTCAGTGGGGTTTGATGTACTTGCCGTAGACCCAGCTGGTAACAAAATGACCGTTCTGCGCCGGATCGTGCCAGACCTCGCACCAGCGGTAGCGGATCGCCTGCCGCTGCTTCCAGTGCGGTTGGCCGGCAATGTCGAGCAGATCTATCCCGCCCGTGCAACGGCCGGTCATCTGCAAGACGGTGCCATTCGGATAGGCCGCCTGTCTTTGCGATGTGTTTGACGGATACTTGCGCGCGTTGAGCGTGTCGCCGAACGGCACGCCAGCCACTTGCCAGGCCGCGAACACGGTTGCATGAGACTGGCCGGAAAAGGCCAGGACCGCCGAAGCGACAGCGAAAGCCACGGCGGCTCGAACATAGGATTTCATCTTTTCCCCTTTCGACTTACTTTGTGTAGACCACCTTGAACCCCGCCCTTTGAACCGCTGCTGAGCGACGCGTTCATTCGCCATTTCAAGCAGATTTCAGGCAATTCCACAGCGAGACGCAATGACCAGAACCTCCGTCTTCCCGACCGCCATCCCGCCGCGGCCCGAGAAACGCCCCATCTTCGACGTTCATCACGGCATCACCCGCACCGACGACTACGCCTGGATGCGGGCCGCCAACTGGCAGGCGATGTTCAGGGACCCTGCACTGCTCGACGGCGCGATCCGCGCTCATCTCGAGGCCGAGAATGCCTACCAGGCAACGCTGATGGCCGACACGGCCGAGCTGCGCCGCAAATTGTTCGCCGAGATGAAGGGGCGCATCAAGGAGGACGACTCCACCGTGCCGATGAAGGACGGTCCCTACGCCTATGGCTCGTCGTTCAAGCTCGGCGGCGAGCAACCGCGCTACTTCCGCACGCCGCGTGATGGCGGCATTGAGGAGATCCTGCTCGACGGCGATGCGGAAGCCGAAGGCAAGCCCTATTTCCGTCTTGGCGGATTCGACCATTCGGCCGACCATCGCAAGCTGCTCTGGGCTTTCGACGACAAGGGCTCGGAGTTCTTCGCGCTGCGCGTGCGGGACATCGCCAGCGGCAAGGAACTCACCGATCGGATTCCGGATACAGGTGGCGGCGGCGTGTGGAATGCCGGAGACGACGGCTTTTTCTACACCCGCCTCGACGACAGCCACCGCCCGTCAAAAGTGTTCTTCCACGCGCTTGGCGACAATCCGGAGAACGATCGGCTGATTTACGAAGAGACGGATGCCGGCTTCTTCATGGACGTCAGCGGCACGCGTTCCAACGACTGGATCATGATCGGCATCAACGATCATGAAACCTCCGAATACCGGCTTCTGCGCGCCGACGAGCCGTTCGCCGAGCCGAAGCTGGTGGCGGCGCGCGAGACCGGCCTGCAATATGACCTGGAGGAAGGTGGTGACGTCTTTTTCATCCTCACCAATGCCGACGGCGCCAAGGACTTCAAGATCATGACCGCGCCGGTCGAAGATCCGGTGCAGGCCAACTGGAAGGAACTGGTGCCGCACGAGCCCGGCCGGCTGATCCTGTCGGTGCTCGGCTTCAGGCACCACATGGTCAGGCTGGAACGCAAGGAGGGCCTGCCGCGCATCGTGGTGCGCGATCGGGCAAACGGCGAGGAGCACCTCATTGCCTTCGACGAGGAGGCCTTCTCGCTCGGCCTTTCCGGCTCCTACGAATACGACACCGAAGTCATGCGCTTCACCTATTCGTCGATGACGACACCGGCACAGGTGTTCGACTACAACATGCGCAGCCGCGAGCGCGTTCTCTTGAAGACGCAGGAGGTGCCATCGGGCCACGATCCGGAGCATTATGTCACGCGCCGGCTGATGGCGCCGGCTGCCGACGGCGAGCTGGTGCCGATCTCGCTGATCCACCATCGCGACACGCCGCTTGATGGCTCGGCGCCCTGCCTGCTCTACGGCTACGGCTCCTATGGCATCACGGTTCCCGCCGCATTCAACACCAATTGCCTGTCGCTGGTCGACCGCGGCTTCGTCTACGCCATTGCCCATGTGCGCGGCGGCAAGGACAAGGGCTATGGCTGGTATGACGACGGCAAGCGTCGGCACAAGATGAACACCTTCACCGATTTCATCGCCTCAGCGCGCCATCTCGTGGCCGAGCGCTACACGTCGCACGATCGAATCGTCGCGCAGGGCGGCTCGGCCGGCGGCATGCTGATGGGGGCGATCGCCAACATGGCACCCGAAAGCTTTGGCGGCATCGTCGCCGAGGTGCCGTTCGTCGACGTGCTCACCACCATGCTCGACGCCAGCCTGCCGCTGACGCCGCCGGAATGGCCCGAATGGGGCAATCCGATCGCCTCGGCCGAGGACTACACGACGATCGCGGCCTATTCGCCCTACGACAATGTCGCGGCGCTCGACTATCCGCCGATCCTGGCGCTGGCAGGTCTGACCGACCCACGCGTCACCTATTGGGAGCCGGCCAAATGGGTGGCGCGGCTGCGCGACCGCAAGGCGGGCGACAATCCGGTGCTGTTCAAGATCAACATGGAGTCCGGCCATGCCGGCGCCTCGGGCCGGTTCTCGCGCCTGGAGGAGATCGCGTATATCTACGCCTTTGCGTTGAAAGTGACCGGCAAGGCCTGATTTTTCCCTCGCAATCGCGAGCACCTCGCGCTACGCAATGCGCCTCGTTTTTGGTCGCGGCCGGTTCGGGCCGCGCCATCCGTCATTCGCAGGGTTCGTCATGCTGCTCGTCGACGTCTATCTCGACAAATCGCCCATCCAGGGCATCGGTGTCTTCGCCAAACACCGCATTCCAAAGGGCACGTTGATCTGGAAGCTCGATCCAAGATTCGACCGGCGCATTTCGGTCGACACTTATGAGAACGAAAGCGGTCCGGTGAAGTCCTACCTCGATCGGTACTCCTATCCGGACAGGCGCGACCGGAACTATATCGTCTTCGAGGCGGACGATGCGCGCTACATGAACCATGCCGACGAGCCGAACTGCGACGTCTCCTCGCCGGAGGAAACCTACGCGCTGCGCGACATCGCGCCCGGCGAGGAACTGACCTGCGACTACAACCACTTCTTCGAAAACGGCTTCGATTTTTTGGGCGACCGCCACGCGTAATCGGAGCGACCGCGGTCGAAGCGTCTCACGCCGAGAGCAATTCCGGCAAGCGCTCCATGGCCAATCTGCCGCGCAGGTGTCGGATGGCGGCCAAGGCTTTGCCGGCGATGACGCCTAAAGCGACGCCGCCGGCGATCGCAAGCAGTTGGAAGCTTGGAGCCGGGAGCCAGCCTGCGACAGGTGCCATCAAAAGCTCCGGGACGAAGCGATGGACCAAGTAGATCGGGAAAGCCGCGACGGCGATCTGCGTAACCACCCGCCCCACCCCAGCAGGCAGGCGAACACGCGGCAGGTAAAGAAGAGCCGAGAGCGCCGCGAAGATCGTCAAATACTTGACCGTCGTCCCCAGCCAGACCGACTCCCAAAAGGCTAGATACCCCAATACGGCAGTGGCAAATGCGGTCACGAGGAGTTTTCTGGCGGGAGTGTCGGCCAAACCGGCGCACCAGCCGAAGACCGCAAGGTGGAAGACCCAGTAGATCGCGAAGATCTGGCGGCTGCCTAAGTCCACGAACAATGGGACTGCAAAGCGCGCAGCGGCGGCAAACGCCAATAGTCCGATCGAGAAGGCAAAGGGTCGAGCCTGGGCGAGCTTGCGTAGAACCGGAACGGCAAAGGCGAGGGCGAAGACCAACAGCGTCTGCGCATAGGCCTCGATGAACCAGTAGAGATATGGGATCATCTCGTGACGTTCCGGTTCGGCATAGCCGAAGTTGCCGGTAAGGGTCATCGAGGCCCAAGGGATCGCCTGCCAGGCGAGGGAGTAAGCGGCGACTATGAGAAAATAAGGGATCAGGACGCTAATCGCAGGTTTCAGCGCGTGCCGGATCCGACCGGCAAGCAAATGGATCGACTGAAAACGCGCAAGGCTGTAGCCGACAAGCAGCATCATGATGCCGGAGCCGCCCGGGATAGGCCACAGCGTCTCGTGATGCACGACCACCAGCAGGATGGCGAAGGCCCTCAGCACGATATCGACAGGCGTCTCGTTTGCCTGGTCCCGCATGAAAGACCGTTTCGCCGAATGAAGATTTGTCAGGTCTCCAACACTTAGCCGTTCCCAGCCGTCCGGCAATTCCAAGCCGAGCCGTTCGAGTTCCAGAGCCAATTGCAAGAAGCGAAGGGAATCTCCGCCGAGCGACACAAAGCTGTCAGCGCGGCCCACCGGAAGCGGATAGAATACGCGGGCATAGGCTCCGGGCACGCCGCCACGTTCGGAGCGGATTTCCGCCCGTCCCAGCAACATCTCGCGCTGCAGGCAGCCATAGTCGATCTTGCCCGAGGCTAGCCTGGGAAGGTCGACACGCGTCGAAACTCGAACCAGATTGGCGGGCAAGCGGCTGACTTCGGCCAGGATACGCTGTGCCCTGCCTGCCGAGCCGGGGCCGGTCACATAGGCTTCTAGGCCTCGATCGTCGCCGAGCACCGCGGCCGCAATGCCCGCCCGCTCTAGCGCCTGCTCCATGATATCGAAGCCGATCCTGAGGCCGGCAATCTTGGCAAAGCGGCTCTTGCGCCCGACGATGCGGAAGAAACCTTGCTCGTCCTGGACGGCAATATCGCCGGTGTTCAGGATCTCGACCTCAGCCCCGCGCGCCAGATCACAACGCTGCTCGGCGTAACCCATCATGACGTTCGGGCCGCGATAGACAAGTTCTCCAGGGATGCCCGAGCGGCTGACCGGCTCCCCCCTGTCGTCGACAAGGCCGAGGCTGCCGCCTGGGATCGCGACGCCGATCCGCTCCTCCCGGTCGGACAGGCTCTCCGGCGGCACGAAGGCGATACGCGCCGTCGCCTCGGTTTGACCATACATGACGAAGAAACGCCCGCCCACGGCGCGCAAATGATCCCTGTACAGGCGGATGACGTCGGGGCTGAGCTGTCCACCCGCCACCGTCATCATGCGCAAACCCTTGAGCTTAGCGTCGCGGAAACGCATCCGTTCCAGGAGTTCGTAGGAATACGGGACGCCGGACAGATTGGTGCAGCCACCGTAGGCGATTATCTGCAGGAAATCGCCGTCCATGGCCGAAACACCGGGGAAGAGGATGCTGCCGCCGGCAATCAGATGCGAATTGAGAACCGACAGTCCGTAGGAATAATGCAGCGGCAGCATGAGAGCGGCCCTGTCGGCGGACAAGAGTTCGAGATAGGTCGTTATCGCGCGCGCATTGGCTTCGAGATTGGCATAGGAGAGCCTGACCGCCTTGGCGGCGCCCGAGCTGCCGGACGTCATCAGCAGCAGCGCGAGATCGGGATGCAGCGGCTCAATGTCCCTCGCGGGCCAAGCTTCCTTCACGAGACGCCAGCGGCCATCGGCTCGGCGATAGGTGAAATCCGGCTGGAAGGCCGCCAGGAAGTCGTCCCAGACCCTTTTGTCGCAAGGCGGCAGCATGGCCACCGCATGACCCGCCCGCAGGGCTCCAAGATAGGCGACGACCGCATGCTCGGAGGGTTCCGCTGAGATAGCGACGAGCTGCTTTCCCTCATCCCCCAGCCGCGTGGCGAAGTGCTGCGCAAGGTCGTCGAGCTCCGCATAAGACAGGCTGCGCCCGTCGGCGAAGAGAAGTGCTGCGCGCTGCTCGCCATGGGCGAATTCAAACACAAGGTCGAGAGAGTGCATGGGCAAGGCTTCGATCCGCCTGGAAACTGGCCGAAGCGCGTATGATACATGACTATTAAAGTCAACTAATATGGACCTGAGACATCACAGGCACACCGCATCATGGTGTCGCGCAGCCGATATAAATCGGTCAGCTCGCCGGCTTGCGCGCCGGATAGCCGTTGGGATGCGGCGGGACGGCCTTCAGATAGGCCGCGATCGCGGCGCGGTCGTCGGCCGACAACTGAGCTATGTTGCGCTGCACGTCGACCATGGCACCGCCGACGGAATCGAAATCCGGCGTGAAGCCGGTTTCGAGATAGTTGGCGATGTCGGCCTCCGACCAGTCCTTCGTGCCGCCTTGCGGGGTGATATTGGGCACCACGCCCGAGCCTTCGGCGGCCACGGCTCCCGCCAGCCATTCGGCCTTCTTGACGCCGCCGGCAAAGTCGCGCGGCGTGTGGCATTCGCCGCAATGGCCGGGGCCCTCGACCAGATAGCGGCCGGCCAGCACCTTGTCGGGCGCGCCCCCGGGCAAGGCAATGACCGGTTCAGGGCTGACATAGAGCCGCTTCCAGAGACCAATGCCGCGACGGATGTTGAAGGGGAAGGAGAGTTTGTGGCCGGGCGCCTTGCCGGCGACCGCCGGCAGCGTCTTCATAAAAGCATAGAGGTCGGCGACATCGGCCGGCTTCATGCGAGCATAAGAGGCATAAGGGAAGGCCGGATAAAAATGCTCGCCGGAGGGCGAAACGCCCTTCAGCATCGCATTGGCGAAGTCCTCCTCGCTCAAGGCGCCGATGCCGTCCTTTTGATCCTGCGAGATGTTGGGCGGTACGAAGGTGCCGAACGGCGTCTTCAGCTCCAGCCCGCCGGCAAGCTCCAGGCGGCCATCACCCTTGGATCCCGGTTTGGCGTGGCAGGATGTGCAGCCGCCGGCAAAGAAGATGCGCTTGCCTTTCCCAGCATCACCGGGGCCAAGCTGCGCGACGGTCGCGGCATCAAGCCTGACGGGCGCAGACAACGCCCAGCCGGCGACCGCGCCGGCGCCGCCCAGCACGATGACGGCGCCGACGAGCTTCTTCAGCCACGCCATATCAGGCGATCAGCCCTTCTTGATCCTGTAGGTCTCATGACAGGTGCCGCAGTCGCCGCCGATGGTGTTGAGCTGCGCCTTGAGCGCATCGACATCGGCCGGCGGCGAAGCCACTGCCGCCTTGACGTCGGCCAGGAACTTGTCCCC
>NZ_RZSR01001641.1:0-639 GCF_004023265.1 Mesorhizobium sp. M1A.F.Ca.IN.020.06.1.1 | reverse complement strand
CCCCTACGATCCGTCCTGGGGCTACCAGACGACCGGCCTTTATGCGCCGACCGCGCGCTTCGGCGATCCCGATGGCTTCGCCCGCTTCGTCGACGGTGCGCATCGTGCCGGCGTCGGCGTCATCCTCGACTGGGTGCCGGCGCATTTCCCCGTCGACGAGCATGGGCTGGTGAAGTTCGACGGCACCGCGCTCTACGAGCATGCCGACCCGCGCCAGGGTTTTCACCCCGACTGGAATACCGCCATCTACAATTTCGGCCGCCGCGAGGTGGTGTCGTTCCTCGTCAACAACGCGCTGTTCTGGGCCGAAAAATACCATGTCGACGGTTTGCGCGTCGACGCTGTCGCCTCGATGCTCTACCTCGATTATTCGCGCAGGTCAGGCGAGTGGATCCCCAACGAGAAAGGCGGGCGCGAGAATTTGCAGGCGGTCAGCTTCCTGCAGAAGATGAACAAGGAGCTTTACGGCCATCATCCCGGGGTGATGACGATCGCCGAAGAATCGACCTCATGGCCGAAGGTATCGCAGCCGGTGCATGAAGGCGGGCTCGGCTTCGGCTTCAAATGGAACATGGGCTTCATGCACGACACGCTGGAGTATTTCTCCAAGGAGCCGATCTACCGCAAGCACCATCACAA
>NZ_RZSR01001640.1:0-641 GCF_004023265.1 Mesorhizobium sp. M1A.F.Ca.IN.020.06.1.1 | reverse complement strand
CTTCCGACCAGCCCGCCGCCGATCAAGGGGCGGCCGATCAAGGCGCATCGAGCACTTCTGACGCCGCTCCCGCCGACACCGACAAACAGGCGCCGATCCCGTTCGAAGGCGGCCAGCTCACCATCACGCAGCCGGAGCAGGACGGCGAGAAGATGCTCGCCTATGACGGCAAGCAGCTGGCCAGCAATTACGACGTCTCCTTCGACAGGATCGTCAAGATCGGCGACGTCAACGTGGCGCTGGTCGATGTCGGCGACGGCGGCAACCAGTGCGGCCCGGCCAAGGTCATCGTCTGGAAACCGAAGGACGGCGGGATCCGGACCACGACGGTCGAGCAGGACGAATGCGGCGCGCCGCCGGCCGCGGTTTCCGACGACGCCATCTATTTTGTGCCTTTCCTGCTGCCCGGAGCAACCAAGCCGGCCTTGCAATGGTCGCCGACCGAGGGGCTGACGACCTCCGGAAACCTGACCTACACGCCGGAACCCGGCACCGACTGGAAGGACGTCGATGCGTCGAAATACGACAACATCATCGACGCGTTCCATAACGAAGCGGTCTACAAGGCGGCGCAGGCGCTGCTGGGCGACGATATGCCCGACATGGCGACCAGCCTGCTGGTCGGCGGCGGCACCGAAAAG
>NZ_RZSR01001639.1:0-642 GCF_004023265.1 Mesorhizobium sp. M1A.F.Ca.IN.020.06.1.1 | reverse complement strand
CTCTGTTATTGCGCATCTTGCGTTGTCAAATCCTTCTTAGGTGAAACCCCCACGCCCGCCTTTAGTGGGGCGTTCGGAACATGCGACTGGGGTTTCGGTACCGCCGCAGTCTGCGGTTAGAAAGGGTGGGTAGATGCAACGTGGGGGAACCAGTCTCCATCCCCCGGTTTTCCTTACTTCCGGCTGGTGGGGATACTCAGAGTACAAGCGAGTCGGTCAAACGGGGCTTGAACAACTCCAAAGATGGTTACCATTGAGTCAGTTGTGGTGAATTTGTAGAAACGGCGGAGCATCGGATAACCTGTCGGAATTCCAAACACTTCTTCAACCGCTCCCACGGCGGGCGCGGCGTCTATGATCAAATCGGTATTCACAACAGAAATGCCGTGGTGCTTTAGCGCATTGGTGACGAACTGCTCGCCAAACTCATCAACTATCTCATCCTCTACATCCGAGGAGAGATAGGTGGCGTCGTACATTAACGGGGCGCCGTCAGCAAAAATAACCTTCCGTACACAAAGCATCGCCCCCTTGGGTGGGCCGAAGGTGAGCATCGTTGGATCAGATATTTTGTCCCGTGTGACGGAGATCAGCTGGATCGTCATACCTTCAACGGATCGCATCGCAACATCAAGCTTGCGC
>NZ_RZSR01001638.1:0-643 GCF_004023265.1 Mesorhizobium sp. M1A.F.Ca.IN.020.06.1.1 | reverse complement strand
GCGCCACAGCGTGCGAGTCCCGCCCCGCCCGGCGGCGCGCCCCGTCGCTCCTTTCACCGCTTCATGCTCCATCGATGTCAACCGGCTGCCTTTGTTTCCGGATCGAGCAACCGGTGCAGGTGAACGACGAAATAGCGCATATGGGCATTGTCGACGCTGGCCTGCGCCTTCGCCTTCCACGCGGCGTGCGCCGATTGATAGTCGGGGTAGATGCCGACGATGTCGAGCGCATCCAGATCACGGAACTCGGTTCCACCCAGCTTTTTCAGCTCGCCGCCGAACACCAGGTGCAAAAGCTGTTTCTTTCCGTCTTCCACGGCCATGCCGATCCTTCGCAGATTCATGAATTTTGTGAAACGTTTAGACCAAAGCCGCCGATTTTGAAACCGTGGGCCGACTCACCCTTGGTCAGCTCCGGCAATGACGCCGGCCAGGACACCCAGCAGTTCGCCGCTGCCGGCGGCGAGCGCGCCATGGTTGATCACCTCGCCGGCATAGCGCGGCGGCTTGCCGGTACGGTCGAGCAAGGCGCCGCCCGCTTCGCGGAGGATAAGGTCGGCGGCGGCGATGTCCCAGTCATGCGCGTTGGGCTTGACGAAGGTCGCGTCGAGCTTGCCGTTGGCGATCATCGCCAGCCGGTAGG
>NZ_RZSR01001637.1:0-643 GCF_004023265.1 Mesorhizobium sp. M1A.F.Ca.IN.020.06.1.1 | reverse complement strand
CACCATCACCTTGAACGACGCGGTGGAGGGCTTCACCAGGGACATCCTGCACACCAGTGAGCTTCTCTCCAAGCAGCCCACGAGCAATACCGGTCACCCGTTGATCGTGGTGGAGAAGCTCTTCGAGGCGGACAGCACACCCGAAACGACCGATCGGGACTTCTTCGTGCAGTTCACGGCGAACTCGGCAACTTCGAGCATCCCCTTAGGTCTCGGCGATGACGACGGCGCGCCGGTTGCTGGTGACAAGGTGTGGAACCCCGGCCAGTTCGTCACCAACAACAACGAAGACTGGGTTTCTGCAACCCAGACCACGAACGGGGTCGCTGGCGACACTATCCAGAAGGGCGAGGCACTGACGCTTCGGTTCTTCGACACCTCACCGGGTATCTCGACCGACAACGGTGCCAATCACGTCCCGACCCAGACGGCTAACGACATGGCCATCAAGTTTGACGGTATCGGCAACGAGGACCTGATGGTCATCGTTAATCTCGTGTCTACTGCCAACCCGGCGCTTACGACGACAAAGGCGATCTACATCTCGAACGCCGACATCTACAAGACGGGTCAGGTACCTTCCGCATACGCCGCCGACTTCCAGCTTGATAACAACGACGGCCTAGTGATCATAGAGCGAAAC
>NZ_RZSR01001636.1:0-644 GCF_004023265.1 Mesorhizobium sp. M1A.F.Ca.IN.020.06.1.1 | reverse complement strand
CGGCACCTCCGCACCGCGCAGTGCCACCGTAGAGGTGCTAGAACGCGCTCTACGCGATGCTGGCGTGGTTTTCCTTGAGGAAGGGGAAATGATCGATGGCGGCGCTGGCGTGAGGCTGAGGAAGCAATGAAGGCAGCCTTTCGGTTTGAGTGATCCCCGCCCCGCCGGGCGCGGTCGGAACTGAGGAGAAAAGGGTGTGTCCTTCAAAATCACCTATGAGCCTTTGAACCGGATTGCCGGTGTTCAGCCACAAATGGTCGAAAAAGAATCGGCCCGCGATGCGTGGATCGCCGTTGATGCGCTGATGAAAAGCGAGGAGCGCGTCACTATTTCCGAAGATGGCCAGCCTATGACGTGGCAAGAGCTTCGAGACCGGGCACGGGGATCTGCGAACTAAGGGCCAGCTCACGGACCAGCCGACTTACGGTTGAGATCCTTCGGGCTGGTGTCTGGCGAATATGTCAGCGTGATACGCCTGCCGCCGCAGACGGCGCATTTCATCTTCGGCTTCAAGTTCCATTCCATCGCCGGAGCATCAGCGCCGAACCGATTGCGGAGCGCTGGCAGATCGAGCTTTTGATGCCGATGGCAATCGAGGCAGCCGCCAGTGACCGACATGCCCGCGTCGATCAGCGCTTGGAGTG
>NZ_RZSR01001635.1:0-645 GCF_004023265.1 Mesorhizobium sp. M1A.F.Ca.IN.020.06.1.1 | reverse complement strand
GATGTTGGGGGCGATGGTCAGGCGGAGGCCGAGCCCGCCGGTCTCGCGGTTGCGCGACTGTTCGAGGCGCACGAAGGAACCGAACACCTGATCCAGCTTTGCCTGCGGAATGCCCGGCCCTTCATCGCGGATGCTGAGCGTGATTGTATCGCCAGAGCGCTGCACGCCGATATGCGCCTTCTTGCCATAGGTGACGGCGTTCTGGACTAGATTGGTGATGCAGCGGCGCAGCGCCACCGGCCGCGCGATGCAGACCAGGCCGCGCGAAGGCGTGGCGTCCTCGTCGAACGAAGCGTCCTCGAACATGTCGGCGACCGCCTCCACCAGCGACCAGAAGTCGATCCGCTCGGCCTTTTCCTCGGTGACCTCGAATTTGGCGAAGTCGATCACCGAGCTTGCGATGCTCTCGATGTCGGCAAGGTCATGCGCCAGCGCTTCACGGGCCGGCGATTTGCGCAGCAGCTCGAGACGCAATCGCATCCTGGTCAGCGGCGTGCGCAAATCATGCGCCAGTGCCGCCGCCAGGTGCTCGCGGTCCTCGACATAGTCGCGCAGGCGCATCTGCATGGCGTTGACCGCCTTTGCCGCGGCGCGGATCTCGCGGCTGCCGGTCTCGGCGATGGGCGGGCTTTTGAGGTCCTTGCC
>NZ_RZSR01001634.1:0-645 GCF_004023265.1 Mesorhizobium sp. M1A.F.Ca.IN.020.06.1.1 | reverse complement strand
AAGCAGGGCCATGCTATCGCGGCGGCACTGGCGAAGCTCGGCGCCGATGTCCGGCTCGTGTCCGGTCCGGTCAACATCGCCGATCCGGCCGGGGTGAAGACCACTCATGTGGAAACAGCGGCCGAGATGAAGGAAGCGGTCGAGAGCCTTTTGCCGGCGGACGCGGCTGTTTTCGTCGCGGCCGTCGCCGACTGGCGCACCGCGAATGCCGCCGGTGAAAAGATCAAGAAGGTGGCGGGGAAGGGCCCGCCGTCGCTCAAGATGGTCGAGAATCCCGACATCCTCGCGGGCGTCGGCCATCATGCGCAGAGGCCCGGTCTTGTCGTCGGCTTTGCCGCCGAGACGCAGGACCTCATCGGCAACGCCGAGGCCAAGCTCAGGAAGAAGGGCGCCGATCTCATCGTCGCGAACGACGTCTCGCATGGCAGCGGCATCGGCCCTTCCGGCGTTATGGGCGGCGATCGCAACAAGGTGCGCATCGTCTCGCGCACGGGCGTCGAGGAGTGGCCGGAGATGGGCAAGGACGAGGTGGCGACACGGCTCGCCGCATCGATTGCCGAGCGGCTGAAAACGACAGTGGTTTAGCTGGCCGCTGCCTGCGGTCGCATTGGCGGCAGCGCGATGCGCAGCGCGGCGACGCAGCCA
>NZ_RZSR01001633.1:0-651 GCF_004023265.1 Mesorhizobium sp. M1A.F.Ca.IN.020.06.1.1 | reverse complement strand
GTCGAAATTCATCTCAGGCTCCCTTCATCACGTTTGCCGCGTCCTGGACGGCGCGCACGATCTTGTCATAGCCGGTGCAGCGGCAGAGATTGCCGGCGAGCCCGAAGCGGATTTCCTCCTCGGTCGGGGAGGGGTTCTTCTCGAGCAGATCCTTCGCCGCAATCAAAAAACCTGGCGTGCAGATGCCGCATTGCAAGGCGGCGTGCTCGAGGAATTTCTGCTGCAGCGGATGCAGCTGGTCGCCATGCGCCATGCCTTCGATGGTCTCGATCTGGCGGCCTTCGGCCTCGGCGCCGAGCACCAGGCAGGAGCACACCAGCCGGTTGTCGACGATGACGCTGCAGGCGCCGCAGTCGCCGGTCCCGCAGCCTTCCTTGGCGCCGGTCAGTCCCAGCCGGTCGCGCAGCACGTCGAGCAGCGTCTCGTCCGGCTGGCAAAGATATTCGACGTGATCGCCGTTGATTGTCGTTGAAACCGCTACACCGGCCATCATTTGCCTCCTGCACGCTCATAGGCGGTGGTGGCGACACGCTTCGCCAGCACACCCGCAACTTTCCGTCTGAATTCGATGGTGCCGCGCTTGTCGTCGATCGGTCGGCAGGCGCCCGCGCAGATCTTGGCGAGCCGCTCCAGCGTCGCCTCATCCAGCTT
>NZ_RZSR01001632.1:0-656 GCF_004023265.1 Mesorhizobium sp. M1A.F.Ca.IN.020.06.1.1 | reverse complement strand
GGCCGGATAGACAGCAAAACGCTCTCCACTAAACCGAAGCAAATCCACTCCTGCTCCTCGTGAATGGCGCGCCAAGCGCGGATGCGCCGCTCTAGCGTGCGGCGCACGCCTTCGTCCAGCTCAGAATGCCGCCGCATGATCTCCTCGAATATGGCCACGGGGCGGATGCCGGGCGCGGCCTTGAGCAGTGGAACGATCTCCTCCGCGAAAATGCCGGCAAGCAGGTCAGGGCCCCGTCGGCCGGCGCGGATGCTTCTCGATCCGGTAGACGGTCGCCACGTTGATCGAGGCCTTTGCCGCGGCAACGGCCATCGAATGGGTCCGTGTGAGCTTCATGTAGAGCCTCATCTAAAAGTTGGTTATTTGGCGGCCGGGCACAAGGTGATTCCTCCAAAGCGGAATGACCACCGGCATACCCAGCCGGGGCGCGACCACCAAGAAGACCCTCAAGCAGGCCGCCGCTGGAGGCCTCTACGCTACCCAGTTGCAGCTACCTGACGATACCTCCTTGCCAGTTGTCCGATGATGCCGGTGCCTTGCGGCACGGCTGGAACCACAATGTGCCGCATCGGGGTGCCGGTGCCTGCGCCTTCGCTCCTGGAACAATCGGCAACACGAGCTTCGAAGGAAATTTCTCCGAGTGATATACCTTATTG
>NZ_RZSR01000163.1:0-8397 GCF_004023265.1 Mesorhizobium sp. M1A.F.Ca.IN.020.06.1.1 | reverse complement strand
CATCGCGTTCTGCGATCTGACGGGACTGAAGGCTGGCGAGATCGCCATGGTCGGCGACAATCGCCACGATCTCGAAATGGCGCGCGCCGGCGGCTGCGGCCTGGCGATCGGCGTGCTTTCCGGCACGGGCACGCGTGACTCGCTGTCGCCGATGGCCGACGTCATCCTGGATTCGGTCGCCGACCTGCCGGATTTTCTCGCCGCGCGGATGAGTGTGCCGGCGGGCTGATCAGGGCTCGCTGGGAAGGAACGCAAATATCCCGCTCGGTTTCGGCGCGCTACCGCCGTTTCCGCCGACATCAGGCACCTGATACTCGCCAAGCAGGCGAAGCCGCCGCCTGGGCAGCCAGGCGCGGCCCGGGTCGCCGACCAGCACCTCGATGCCCGCGGCAAGGCAGCGGTCGAGGAAGGGGACGATCCGCCGCGCGACCGCTTGCCCGTAGAAAACGTCGCCGGCGAGCACAATGTCGACCGACGGCGGCGGACAGGCGCTGATGTCCTCGCCGATTATGATGATGGCGACGCCGTTGGCCTCCGCGTTGAGGCGGAGCGCGACGATGCCGTTGCGGTCGATCTCCGCCGCGGTCACTTTCCTAGCCCCGGCTCGCGCCGCGGCGATACCGACAAGGCCGGAACCGGCGCCGAGGTCGAGCACGCGCCGGCCCGCAACGGTTGACGGCCGGTCGAGAACATAGCGCGCCAGCACTGCGCCGCCCGCCCAGGCATAGGCCCAGTAGGGCGGCTGCGGCTCGGCCGCGTGCTCATGCGACCCGTCCTCCGGTTCCAGCAGCCGCCTCAGCCCGCTGCCGGGATGGGCCGTATAGAGCCGGATTTCAGGCAGCGACGGCACCGGCTGAAGCCGCATGTTCGCCTTGATGAATTCGGCGGGGTCGAGGTCGGCGCGATGTATTGGCGTCAGGCCGGCAACATTTTCGTTCAAATCTGCTCCCGCAACGCGCGCCGCAGGATCTTGCCGACCGGCGTCTTCGGCAGTTCGGCGCGGAATTCGATGTATCTCGGCCGCTTGTAGCCGGTCAGGTTCTCGCGGCAATAGACAGTCAGCGTCTCGATGGTGAGCGCTGGATCCTTCCTGACCACAAACAGCTTCGGCACCTCGCCGGAGTGCTCGTCCGGCACGCCGATCGCCGCCACTTCGAGCACGCCCGGGTGCTGCGCCACGACTTCTTCCAGCTCGTTCGGATAGACGTTGAAACCGGAGACCAGGATCATGTCCTTCTTGCGGTCGACGATCTTGGTGTAGCCGCGCTCATCCATGAAGCCCATGTCGCCCGACTTGAAGAACCCGTCCTTGGTCATCACCTTGGCGGTCTCGTCCGGCCGGTTCCAGTAGCCGGCCATAACCTGCGGACCCCGGATGCAGATCTCTCCGACTTCGCCGAGCGGCACGTTGTTGCCGTCGTCGTCGCGGATGGCGATCTCGGTCGATGGCAGCGGCAGGCCGATCGTGCCGGTAAAGTCGCTGGAGCTGAACTTGTTGGCGGTCGCCACCGGCGAGGTTTCGGAAAGTCCGTAGCCTTCGCTCACCGGACAGCCCGTCAGCGCCTTCCAGCGCTCGGCCACGCCTTTCTGCACCGCCATGCCGCCGCCGAGAGTGAGGATCAGCGGCTTGAAGTCGAGCTTGCGGAAATCCTCATTGTTGAGCAGCGCGTTGAACAGCGTATTGAGGCCGGGAAAGATGTGGACCGGGTATTTCTGCAGTTCTTTCACGAAGCCCGGAATGTCGCGCGGGTTCGGAATGAGCACGTTCTGCGCGCCTTGCTGCATGCCCATCAGCGCGTTCACCGTCAGCGCGAAGATGTGGTAGAGCGGCAGCGCGCAGACGAAGTTGAGATGCGCCGGCTTCGGCTTGACCGTATAGGCGTCCTCCACCCAGAGCGAATTCTGCGCCACGTTGGACAAGACGTTGCGGTGCAGCAGCGTCGCGCCTTTCGACACGCCGGTCGTGCCGCCGGTATATTGCAGGAAGGCGATATCGTCGCCCGATACCGCCGCCGGCTTGAAGGCGCTTGCCGAGCCCGCCTTGAGCGCGGCGTTGAATTTGACGTGGCCGGGCAGCGACCAGACGGGAACCATCTTCTTCACCCGCCGCACGACGAGATTGACGATCGCGCCTTTCAGCCCGCCCAACATGTCGCCCATCGCCGCGACCACGACATGCTTGACCGGCGTCCTGGCGATCACCGCCTGCAGCGTGTTGGCGAAGTTCTCCAGAATGACGATGGCCTGCGCGCCGGAATCCTTGAGCTGATGCTCCAGCTCGCGCGGCGTGTAGAGCGGGTTGACGTTCACCACCGTGAAGCCGGCGCGAAGCACGGCCATCATCGCTACCGGGTATTGCAAAACGTTCGGCATCATCAGCGCCACGCGCGCGCCCTTCTCCAGTCCCTTCGACTGCAGATAGGCGCCGAAGGCCGCCGAAAGCCGCTCGAGCTCGGCATAGGAGATCGACTTGCCCATGCAGACGAACGCCGGCCGGCTGGCGAACTGCTTGCAGGCGCCGACGAGGAAGTCGCCGATGGAATCGTAAGGCAGCGGACCGATCTCCGCCGGCATGTTCTTCGGGTAGTTTTTCAGCCAAGGCTTTTCCGGCAACCCTGCCGCGAGTTCCGTGATCGCCTTGGGCAGCCGCCTGGCCGATCCCGAGGCCGTCTTTGCGGCCGCAGGCCTGGCGGTCTTTGCGGTTGCAGCCTTGGCGGCGGATTTGGGGTTCGTCTGTTTTGCAGCGGCAGCCGGTTTCACAGTGGTCTTCGGCTTGGAGCCGGCCTTCGCAGGTGACGGCGTTTTGGCTGGCGAAGCGGTCTTGGAAGATGAAGCCTTGGCCGCGCCCGCATCGACGGGCGCGGCCTTGGCTGTTGCCTTCGCCGGGGGCGTTGTCTTTGCTGCTTTTGCCACCAAATCCCTCCCTCGTGTCCTAGTCTTACTGCTTGCGCCGCATCTCTTTCCGATTTCGGAAGCGTTCCTCCGCTGCGGCCGATTGCGGATTCCAAGAAATCCGGCCTGGCGTCTATGTATTGCCTCTATCGGCGGCCGTGCAAGTCTTGCCCCAGCGGCAGCGGCGGAAAGATTTGCCGCCGAAATCCTGTCCCTCGACGCCTCCCGCAGGCGTGTCCCCACGAGGACCTGGGATCGCAGGCAGGAGCTTCTTGTTCCATTTCGGCAGAGGCTCAATCAATAAAAAAATGCGGTTGTTAACATTAGCGTGAGCGAAAAATTCTGCTCATTTTTTCTGCTATTTGAGGAAAATGCGGATTCTTTTCCTGCTTACCGTGGGGTACGCAAACGGGGTGTTCCAAAGCCCCAAAAACGGTGCTTATATGCGCGCTTCGCGAGCCTGATAGAGGGGCTTGGAAGAACATCAGGGAGTGCTCAATGAAAAAGACAATGACTTTTGCAGCCGCGTTGCTGGCTGCAAGCGTCCTCGGCGGGATGGCCAATGCAAAGACGCTTGTTTATTGCTCGGAAGCGTCGCCGGCCAATTTCGATCCGGGTACGACGACGGGCGGCAACGACTTCGACGCTTCGTCGCGCACGGTCTATTCGCGCCTGGTCGAGTTCAAGCATGGCGGCACCGAGATCGAGCCCGGCCTCGCCGACAAATGGGAAATCTCCGACGACGGCCTGGTCTATACTTTCCACCTGCACCCTGGCGTGAAGTTCCAGACCACCGACTATTTCAAGCCGACCCGCGACCTCAACGCCGATGACGTCGTCTTCTCGTTCGACCGGCAGTTCAACAAGCAGAATCCGTGGAACGGCGAGAAGTATCTGCCGAACCTGACCTGGGATTACTACACCGGCATGGACATGCCGAAATACGTCGCCAAGTGGGAAAAGGTCGACGACCTCACCGTCAAGCTGACGCTGACCGAGCCGAACGCGCCGATGCTGGCCAATCTCGGCATGGACTTCGCCTCGATTGTGTCGAAGGAATATGCCGACCAGCTCGAGAAGGAAGGCAAGATGGCCGACTTCTCGACCAAGCCGATCGGCACCGGGCCGTTCCAGTTCGTCGACTATCAGCTCGATTCGGTCATCCGCTATGCGGCGAACCCCGACTACTTCAAGGGCAAGGAAAAGATCGACGATCTGGTCTTCGCCATCACGCCTGACGCGACCGCCCGCATCCAGAAGGTGCTGGCCGGCGAATGCGATGTCGCTCCCTATCCGAACCCGGCCGACATCGCCACCATCAAGGCCAACAAGGACGTGACCCTCATGGACCAGGCCGGCCTCAACATCGGCTACATGAGCTACAACACCACGATCCCGCCGCTCGACAAGCCGGAGGTTCGTCACGCGCTCAACCAGGCGATCGACCGGGAAGCGCTGATCAAGTCGCTGTTCCAGGACGCTGGCGCGACGCCGGCGCAGAACCTGATCCCGCCGACCATGTGGTCGTGGAACAAGGATGTGAAGTTCGATTCCTATGATCCGGAAGCGGCCAAGAAGGTGCTGGCCGACGCCGGGCTGAAGGAAATCCAGCTCTGGGCTTCCGATCGCGTTCGTCCTTACAACCCGAACTTCCAGCGCGCGGCTGAGCTGATCCAGGCCGACTGGGCCAAGGTCGGCGTCAAGGCCGAGATCGTCAACTACGAGTGGACCAAGTATCGCGAGGAAGGCAAAAAGAAGGAGCGTCCCGGCGCCTTCCAGATCGGCTGGACCGGCGACAATGGCGATCCGGACAATTTCTTCGCCACCCTCTTCGCGTGCTCGGCCATCGGCGTCTCGAACTATTCCAGCTGGTGCGACAAGGACTTCGAGGACCTGATCCAGAAGGCCAAGAAGACCAGCGACCAGGGCGAGCGCACCAAGCTCTATGAGCAGGCGCAGGAAATCTTCGCCAAGCAGGCGCCGGCCTTCCTGCTGGCTCACAGCCAGGTCTATGCCGTTGTCCGCAACAACGTCAGCGGCTTCAAGATGGACCCGCTCGGCATTCATCGCTTCGACGGCGTTGACAAGGCCGAGTAATATTTGCGAACGGGGCGGCGCGAATTGTCGCCGCCCCATTCCATTTCACGATGCTCAGATATCTCCTCAACAAAATCGCACTTCTGATCCCGACGCTCGTCGGCATCACCATCTGCGCCTTCGCCTTTGTCCGGTTGCTGCCCGGCGATCCGATCCTGGCCATGGCCGGCGAGCATGGCGTCACCCCCGCCCGCTACGAAGAGCTCAAGGAACAGTTCGGCTACAATCTGCCGGTCTGGGAGCAGTATGCGCGCTATGTCGGCGAGGTCGCGACCGGCGATTTCGGCGTCTCGATTTCCTCCAAGCGCCCGGTGCTCCAGGAGTTCAAGACGCTCTTCCCGGCGACGCTGGAATTGTCCTTCTTCGCCATGATCTTCGCCATGGCGATCGGCATCCCGGCCGGCATATTCGCGGCCGTCAAACGCGGCTCATGGTTCGATCAGTCGTTGATGGGCACCGCGCTGGTCGGCTATTCCATGCCGATCTTCTGGTGGGGCCTGCTGCTCATCATCTTCTTTTCCGGCTATCTCGGCTGGACGCCGGTGTCGGGCCGCATGGGCCTGCAGTTCTTCCTGAAGCCGATCACCGGTTTCATGACCATCGACAGCATTCTCTACGGCAAATGGGACGCGCTGCGCTCGGCGCTCAGCCATCTCATCCTGCCGGCGATCGTGCTCGGCACGATTCCGCTGGCGGTGATCGCGCGCCAGACCCGTTCGGCCATGCTCGAGGTGCTCGGTGAAGACTATGTCCGCACCGCCCGCGCCAAAGGCCTTTCCGCCGCCCGCGTCATCGGTGCGCACGCACTTCGCAACGCCCTGATCCCGGTCGTCACCACGATCGGCCTGCAGGTCGGCACGCTGCTTGCCGGCGCCATCCTCACCGAAACCATCTTCGCCTGGCCGGGCATCGGCAAGTGGATGGTCGATTCCATCTTCAAGCGCGACTATGTCGTCGTGCAGTCAGGTCTGCTTTTGATCGCACTCATCGTCATGGCCGTTAACCTCATCGTCGACGTGCTTTATGCCGTCATCAACCCGCGCATCAGGGCGGCGTGATGAGCCAGTCGACCGAAATCGCCCCGATGGCCGCCGGCAGCCCGGACCGGCTGACCGGCTTCAAGACCTTCTGGCACTATTTCTCGGTGAACCGCGGCGCCGTCATCGGCCTGGTCGTCTTCATCCTGCTGGTGCTGGCGGCGCTCTTTGCGCCGTTGCTCGCGCCCTATGCACCCGACGTGCAGGACAAGACCGCCTTCCTCAGGCCGCCGGCCTGGCAGGCGGGCGGCAGCTCGCAATATATCCTCGGCACCGATCCGGTCGGCCGCGACATCCTCTCGCGCCTGCTCTATGGCGCGCGTTTCTCGCTGCTCATCGGCGCCGTCGTCGTCACGCTGGCCCTCGTCGGCGGCATCACGCTCGGCTTGCTGGCAGGCTATTTCCGCGGCTGGGTCGACGTCGCGATCATGCGCGTCATGGACCTGATCCTGGCCTTCCCGTCGCTGCTTCTGGCGCTGGTGCTGGTCACCATTCTCGGGCCCGGCCTGTTCAATGCGATGCTGGCGATCTCGCTTGTCCTGCAGCCGCATTTCGCCCGCCTGGTGCGCGCTGCCGTGATGGCCGAGAAGAGCCGCGAATATGTCGTGGCTGCCAAGGTCGCCGGCGCCGGGCACCTGAGGCTGATGCTCAAGACCATCCTGCCGAACTGCCTGGCGCCGCTGATCGTCCAGGGCACGCTGTCCTTCTCGAACGCCATCCTGGAAGCCGCAGCGCTTGGCTTCCTTGGCCTCGGCGCTCAGCCGCCGACACCGGAATGGGGCACCATGCTGGCCTCGGCGCGCGAATTCATCCTGCGCGCCTGGTGGGTGGTGACTTTCCCCGGCCTTGCCATACTTATCACGGTGCTCGCCATCAACCTGATCGGCGACGGCCTGCGCGACGCGCTCGATCCGAAGCTCAGGAGGTCGTGATGGCATTGCTCGACATCCAGAACCTCGTCGTCGAGTTCCAGACCGCCTCCGGCCCGTTCCGCGCCGTTGACGGCGTCTCGCTCCGTGTCGACGAGCGCGAGGTGCTCGCCATCGTCGGCGAATCCGGCTCCGGCAAGTCGGTGTCGATGCTGGCGGTTAGGGGCTTGCTGCCCTGGACCGCCACTGTCACCGCCGACCGCATGACGTTCGGCGGCCGCGATCTCCTCAAGATGGGTCCGGCCGAGCGCCGCAAGATCATCGGCAAGGACATTGCCATGATCTTCCAGGAGCCGATCGCCAGTCTCAACCCTTGCTTCACCGTCGGCTTTCAGATCGAGGAAGTGCTGCGCTTCCATCTCGGCATGGATCGCGCACAGCGCCGGGCGCGCGCCATCGAGTTGTTGAAGCAGGTCGGCATTCCGGAGCCGGCCGAGCGGCTCAACTCCTTCCCGCACCAGATGTCGGGCGGCCAATGCCAGCGCGTCATGATCGCCATGGCCATTGCCTGCAATCCGAAGCTGCTGATCGCCGACGAGCCGACCACCGCGCTCGACGTCACCATCCAGAAGCAGATTCTCGATCTGCTTGTGTCGCTGCAGGCCAAATACGGCATGGGGCTGATCATGATCACCCACAATATGGGCGTGGTCGCCGAGACCGCCGATCGCGTCATCGTCCAATACAAGGGCCGCAAGATGGAAGAGGCCGACGTGCTGTCGCTGTTCGAGAACCCCAAGAGCAACTATACGCGCGCGCTGCTGTCTGCGCTGCCGGAGAACGCCGTCGGCGACCGGCTGCCGACCGTCTCCGACATGCTGTTCGAGCCGGCGCCCCCAGAAGCCAGTGCATGACCGGAGCCGGCGCATGACCAAGGTTGTCGAAGGCAAGAACATCAAACGCGACTACCATGTCGGCGGCGGCCTGTTCCGCCCCGCGCGCACGGTGCATGCGGTGAAGGGCGTCTCCTTCAGCGTCGATAAGGGCAAGACGCTCGCCATCGTTGGCGAAAGCGGCTGCGGCAAGTCCACGCTCGCTCGCATCATCACGCTGATCGATCCTGCGACCGCCGGCGATTT
The DNA here is from genome assembly GCF_004023265.1 of Mesorhizobium sp. M1A.F.Ca.IN.020.06.1.1. Classification (NCBI taxonomy): domain Bacteria; kingdom Pseudomonadati; phylum Pseudomonadota; class Alphaproteobacteria; order Hyphomicrobiales; family Phyllobacteriaceae; genus Mesorhizobium; species Mesorhizobium sp. M1A.F.Ca.IN.020.06.1.1. The sequence goes on along the minus strand of NZ_RZSR01000163.1, from coordinate 363 downwards.
GTTCATCGACGGCAACAAGGTCGACATCGCCAAGGACGGATTGACCAAGGAAATGCGCCGCAAGGTGCAGATCGTCTTCCAGAATCCCTACGGGTCGCTCAACCCGCGTCAAAAGATCGGCGACGTGCTCGGCGAGCCGCTGCTGATCAATACCGACAAGCCGGCCGAGGAACGTCGCGACCTGGCGATGAACATGCTGAAGAAGGTCGGCCTCGGCCCCGAGCACTACAACCGCTATCCGCATATGTTCTCCGGCGGTCAGCGCCAGCGCATCGCCATTGCCCGCGCACTGATGCTGAACCCGAGCCTGCTGGTGCTGGACGAGCCGGTCTCGGCGCTCGATCTTTCGGTGCAGGCGCAGGT